>JAYTOQ010000770.1:0-2031 GCA_043747665.1 Polyangiaceae bacterium
GGAGTGCATGGGCATCGAGTAGCGTCGCGCGCGCGAGTCAACGACGAGGGCCGGCGCGCCAGCGAACGGCGGCGATGATGGCGCGCTCCGTCTCTCGCCGGAGGTCCTCGTGGATCGCGTCGCCCATGCTCGCGACCGGGCCCAGCGACGGCGGAGTATCGGAGCGGTCCGAATAGACGTAGCCGACCTCCCGCGAGCTCTTGGCCTTCACGTCTCCCGCGCAAACGACACGGCCGCTCTCAAAGTCGTAGAGATACGCACGACCTTCGATCTCGCCGGGCTCGTAGGCATGGCCCGAGAGAGCGCGCGGTTCCCTGGTCGAGCGCGCCAGCAGGACAACCTCGTACCCGAAGCGCTCCGGTCGATCGAGGGCGCGTGCATAGAGCTTCGCCTCCTCGAAGCGCCCGGCGGCGAGGTGACCTTCGGCACGATGGACGTCGGCCAGCACGCCCGCGACCGCTTGACTGGGCAATGTTTCTCCGAGGCCCGCCCGATCGACTGTGAGCAACGGAAACGCCGGGTGCCCCGACACGATGGACGCCGTCGCCGGCAACGCGATGGGACACGCGCCGAGATCGGCACGCGGCGTCACGTCGTCACCGATGGCCTCTCGCATCGTCCATTCGAATGCCGACTGCGCCGACGCTGCTCGCGCTCGCGCTCCGGCGATGGCCACGCGAGCGCCATCGAGGCGGACCTCCTCGGCCACGTGCCAGCGCGGTGTCTCATGCGAGCGTGCCACCTTCGCGATGCCGCCCGCGAGGAACACGACCACCACCACGCTGACGATACGCGCGCGCGTTCGCTGGCTGCGGAGCACCGCCGCGTAAGGGTCCTCCGTGTCGTGGGCCTCGGCGTCCGGCGGCGCGGGAATGCGATACGGCACGTCGAAATCGTAGCGCAGGAGCTGGTAGCTTCGTAGTCGTGTGGAGGCCCGAGGACCAAGCTCTGCTCGGCCGCCTCGAGGACGAGCTCGTCCTCGAGCGCCTGTTCCGCCATCACGTCGGCACGCTGGCGACGCGCCATCCGCTGCATCCGCGAGCGGCGGGGCTCGTCGCCGCGGCGCGTGGGCTCGGCGGAGGGGACGCCGCGATCCGCGCCGCCCTCGACGGTGACGTCACGAAGCTCGCGCGGCTGGTCGAGGCCGCGCCGATGCGCGAGCGGCCAGCGCCGATGCTCCACCACGTTGCGCTCTATTACGCCCGGGTGGCGAGCACCCTCGAGGACGCCGCGCCCGATGCCGCCGCGAACGCGTGGATGCGCTCGCTGGCCGCCTGGCTCGCGCTCGGCGAGGAGCGCACGTACCTCGCGCGCCTCGAGGAGGCGATCGTGGGTGATGCGCGCCAGACCGGCACGGCCCACGCGAAGAGCGCCGCCGGCGTCCTCATCCCGCCCGAGCGCGTGCCGCTCGAGCTCCTCTCGGATCTCGGCCAGCGCGCACAGGGCTCGGCGCGCAACCTCGCCCCGGCGGGACGCGCCGCGCTTCTCGCGCTCGCGTGGGTCGGCGAGGCGGCCCGCATCGCCGGCATCTCGGCCGACGCGACGACGCGCGCGCAAAAAGCCGCCGAGCGTCATCGCAATGCCGCGCTCGACGCCGCGCTCGCGGTGATCGGCGAGGCGCTCGACGAGGCCAACGTGCGAGGCGAGCTGACGACGAGCGGTCGTCCCATCCTGCTGCGGGCGCTCCACGTCTGGGCGTGGTCGGGCAACGACGAGGCGGTCGAGCAGTTCGTCATCGATCGCCTCGCCACCGTGGGCTGGGAGCTCTATCGCGCACGTGCCTGGGATGCGCTCCGCCACGCGTTCGATCCGTTCCGCCCCATGATCGACCACCTCGCGCGGCGCATCGAGCACGACCCGTCGAAGATCGCGTTCGCAGCGCCGTGCGCGCAGATGCTGGTGTTCCTCACCGACGTGGAGCCGGTGCCGTTCCGCAAGCTGGAGATCGCCGAGCGTGCAGTGCGTATCTGCCCGACCCATCGCAACGGTCGCCTCAACCTCGCATCGCTGCTCGTCGACGATGCGCTGGTC
>JAYTOQ010000771.1:0-3612 GCA_043747665.1 Polyangiaceae bacterium
TGGCGGCGCTCGAGCGCGCGCACGCGGCGCCCTTGCTTACGGCGGCGAACGAGTCGCGCGCGACGTACGACTTCACGTTCGTGCCGTCGGACCTCGTCGTCATGGAGGCTTACGTGGACGCGGCGCTCGCCGAGCGTGAAGCGGGTGAGTCGCTGCCGTTCGTGGTCCGGGATG
This sequence comes from Polyangiaceae bacterium, assembly GCA_043747665.1. Lineage (GTDB taxonomy): Bacteria > Myxococcota_A > Polyangia > Polyangiales > Polyangiaceae > Labilithrix. Next base: position 175 of record JAYTOQ010000771.1, read on the forward strand.
CGACGGGCGCGATCGTCGGGAGCACGCGCTTCATGTGCATCGAGTACTGGAAGTGGTGGGGAGGGGAGCCGCCCGAACCGCTGCCCGACGGTCCCGATGGCGTCGAGATCGGGTTCACGTGGTACGCGGAGCGCGTGCAGCGGACGGCGCTGAACACCGAGGCCAAGCTGCTCCTCTGCACGCACGCGTTCGAGCGCTGGCGGGTGCGCCGCGTGACGTGGAAGACCGACTCGCGCAACGAGCGGTCGCGTGCCGCCATCGCTCGACTCGGCGCACGGCTCGATGGTGTCCTTCGTGCGCATCGTCCGGGCGCCGACAACACGGTGCGGTCGACCGCGTTCTTCTCGATGCTTGCGGCGGAATGGCCGGAGGCGAAGGAAAAGCTGGTGCAGCGGCTGGAGCGTTGACGCGGCGCCGAGGTTTGACGAACCTGCGCGGTCTTCATGCCGCGGAACATCATCTTCGTCGCGCCCTTCCCGATCGAGACCACGATGCGCTTCGCGCGCGCCGCGGCGAAGCTCGACGACGTCCGCTTGCTCGGCATCGTTCACACGCCGCCGGATGCGGGTAGCCCCGATGCCCGCCTCTTCGACGACGTGATCCGGATCACCGATCCGCTGAGCGGTCAGGACGTGCTGGACGGCGTCGAGGTGCTGAAGCGCCGGCATGGCCAGCCGGATCGGATCATCGGGATCCTCGAGCCGCTCATGGTGCAGATGGCGGAGGCGCGCGAGCGCTACGGCGTCCCGGGCACGCGCGCCAAGACGGCGGCGCTCTTCCGCGACAAGGCGTCGATGAAGGACGCGCTGCGCGCGGCGGGGCTACCGGTCGCGCGGCACAGGCTCGTGACGTCGGCTGCCGACGCGAAGGCGTTCGCCGCGGAGGTGGGCTTTCCGATGGTGCTGAAGCCGCCGGCGGGCATGGGCGCGAAGGCGACGTTTCGCGTGACCTCCGAGGAGACGCTGTTGCGTGCGGTCTCCGGCATGCGCGTCGATGCGAGCTCGCCGGTCCTCGCCGAGGAGTTCCTGCGCGGCCGCGAGTTCTCGATGGAGACCGTGACGGTGGGCGGCAAGCCGCGCGTCCATTCGATCTCGCACTACCTGCCGCCGTGCCTCGAGGTGCTGGAGAATCCGTGGATCCAGTGGGTGTGTCTCCTGCCGAAGGAGCTCGATGCGCCGGTCTACGAGAAGGCGCGGAAGATCGGCTTCGCCGCGGTCGAGGCGCTGGGCCTCGATGACGGCATGACGCACATGGAGTGGTTCGAGCGCGCGGACGGGTCGCTTGCCATCGGAGAGATCGCGCAGCGTCCGCCGGGCGCGAACATCTCGCTGATGACGGGCCTGGCGCACGGCATCGATCCGTATCGCGCGTGGGCGCGCGCCGTGGTCGACGGCGAGCTCGATGCGCCGTGGCAGCGGAAGTATGCGGTGGGCTGCGCGTTCCTCCGCGGCATGGGGCAGGGGCGGATCGTCTCGGTGACGGGCGTGCACGAGGCGCACGAGGCGGTGGGCAAGTGGATCATGGAGGCGAAGCTCCCGGTGCTCGGCGCGACCAAGGCCGACAGCTACGAGGGCGATGGCTTCGTGGTGATCCGTCACGAGAGCACCGAGATGGTGCAGCGCGCGCTGAAGCTGGTGGTCGAGACGGTGAAGGTGCACTACGCGTGAGACGGGGGCTCCGAACGAATCGCTGGACGCGGCGGACTACCCTGACATCGAGAGCACGGTGCGGGCCACGTGATGGCACAACGAAGATCGACTCCGCAGCGGAAATTCGATGCCATCGGCCTACGGCGATGTCGGCACATGCATTGCTAGTCGACGCGTCAATGAAGACTTCTTCTCTTTTTCACCTCTTCGCGTCCGCCGTGGCCGCCGCCTTTCCGCTCGCCACGGGAGCATGCGGAACAAGCACGTCCACGAACCAGTCCCAGTGCGTTGACCAGCCACATACTGTTTCGCTCAGCACGGAGGCCGGAGCAACGGTCGACGGTGGGGCCGACGGCGGACTCGACTGCGTAGCGCTCTGTCATAGCGCGTTCTGTGATCTCAACGCTGACGGCAAGACCGTGACCTGCCACACCGAATGCACCGGACGCCGGCCGCAGGGACTCATCGGAAACGGCACCGCCCACAGCCCATGCACGCTCGGACACTACTTCGCCGAGGTAGCCCATCTTGAGGCTGCATCGGTGAACGCCTTCGGCATCCTTGCCGACGAGCTGGTTCGGTTCGGAGCGCCAACGAGGCTTGTCCAAGCTGCTCGACGTGCGAAGCGTGACGAGAGACGACACGTTCGACTCACCGGAGCCCTCGCCCGACGTTTCGGTGCAACTCCACGGAAGCCGCGTGTCGACCTCCCGCGTACCCGTGGGCTCGTCGACATTGCGATTGAGAACGCCGTTGAAGGATGCGTGCGCGAGACCTTCGGCGCGCTGGTCGCACATTGGCAGGCTGGCCATGCGACGGATCCGAACGTGAGAGTTGCGATGGCACGAATTGCACGCGACGAGACTCGCCACGCCGCACTTGCTTGGCAGACGAACGCCTGGATGCGGACGAAGCTTGCCCAGACCGAGTGGAGTCGAGTGGTCGATGCGATGGACGGAGCGGTGAAAGAAATATCCGAACGTCAGGCGGAGCCGGCGTTGGCACTTGCAGGAGCAGCGGGAATACCTGGGAGCTCCGTGAGTACAAACCTCGCAGCCGTCCTGAGAGATCGTCTTTGGAACGGCGCCGCTCTCCCGAACGGTCGTCGGCACGACGGCAACATCCGGGCTTGCGCCTGAACGGCACCTTGGGATTGAGTCCAAGTCGTGTCAATCCGATCGAAGCGTGTGGCTACCGGCGGCCTCTATGCGTTTCAGATGCTCGCCAGCGTCGCTGGCGCGGCCCTGGTGCGAGGTGCTAGCGGATGCTCGTCGGAGCCGACCGCCACCGGAGTGGACTCCGCCGGGGGGACGGACGCGCCGGTCGCCGACGTCCGGGTCGATCGCAGCCCACCGGCGGACGATGCGAGCTACCCGAGCCCACTCGAGGGCTGGGACGTCTATGCCGACTACGATCTGAGCTGCGGATTCTTGGTGCCGAAGGCGCGAGAGAATCTTCCCGCGCCGATTCGGTGGGAACCTTGTCGCGCGAATCCACAAACCTCCGACAAGAGCTGCCGGCAGATGGTGCTCGATTGGAAGCCCGGCGTCGTCGGCGGAGGCGAGCTCATCTCACCAGCAACGCGCGGCCTACGGCGCCTCGATGGATCGGTTGCGCTCATGACGGCGCGGTACGAATCCGACGGCACGATCCGTCTCGTCGCTGACGTCGATGGTTTGGTCCTCGTCGCAGTCCGCGAGCAGGCTTCGGACCACTGCGTGCTGGATAGCGCGACTAGCGACGGCAACTCATATGCGTTCCAAGTTCTCGACAGCGAGGCGAAGGGAGA
>JAYTOQ010000772.1:0-10228 GCA_043747665.1 Polyangiaceae bacterium
GACGTCGCGTGGTGGCGCGCGCTCGACGACACGCTCGCCCCCCACGGTGGCGGCGCGCGTGTCGTCCTGCCGACGTTCGACCGACCGCTGGCCGCAGGACGTGAACGTGACCCGCTCGACGCCTTGGCCGATGAGGTCGCCCGCGCTCTCGATGCGCCGACCGAGAGCGAGACGATCGTACCCGTGCTCGGGGACCTCAGCGGCGTGACCATGCCCGACGGGACGGCGACCGTCGATGCGTCGCGCGTCCGTGTCGTGAGCGCTAGCGATGCCGTCGCGCAGGCACGTACCGTGGCAGCCCTCGTCGCGGACGCCCTCGCGCGAGGGGCGGCCGTCGAACGGATCGCCATCGCGTTTCCGCTGATGGACGAAAGGACGCTTGCGCCACTCCGCCGTGCGCTCGACGACGAAGGTATCGTGGGACACGAGGCGCGGGGCGCTCCAGCGTCGAGCGCGCCGGTCGTGGCGGCCGCCTTCCTCGCACTCGACGCGACGTGCCTGGAGCGTCATGTGGTCGCTCGGCTGCTGCGGTCGGGTTGGATCGATGCGGCTCGTCTCACCGGCGAGGGTCGTCGCGATGCCGAGCGGCGCCTTGCCAATCTGGCGCGCGCGCTCGAGACGTCGGCGACCGCCGCTGGCACAGATCCGATCGAGCGGCTCGTGCGGACGGCAACGGCAAGGTCGGCCGTCGGTCGACGTCCGAGCGCGAATGACGTCGACGCGGCGGACGACGGGGCGCGCGACCTCGCGCTCGCGACGCGGATCGCTACGGTGCTTTCGTGTGCGCGTGCCGCGTCGTCGCGAATCGAGCATGTCCGCGCGGCACGAACGCTCTGGTCGGAGCTGGGGATCGGAGCACGAGCGGGTCGAGGGGGCCTGTCGTCGTTCCTCAGTGACTCGGCACCAACGGGGGTCCCGCGCGCGGAGCGGCTTGCGATCGCCCGGGACGCTAGAGCCTGGGACGCCCTCGTCTCGGCGCTGGACCTGCAGGAGACGACGGCGCAGCGGGTCGGAGCATTCGATCAGCCCATCGACCAAGGCGCGTTCCGCCTCGAGCTCATCGAGCTCCTCGACGCCGCAGCGTCGCAGCCGGGTGCGGCTCGCGTCGCCGCAGTGCGAATCGCACGCCTGTCCGACGTGGCCGGTGACGCGCTGGACCTCCTCATCGTCGCCGATGCCAACGAAGGTCTTCTGCCGCGCGACGACATGCACGACGCACTCGTGTCGGAGCCCCTGGCGGAAGCCATTGGAAGGGCCAGCCACGGCGCCTTCGTGGCCCCGATGGCTGGCGTCGTGCGCGCTCGAGACCTGAGTGCGCTCGCGGTCGCCGCCGCAGACGCGAACGCGGTCGTGCTCACGTTTTCGCGCGAGGATGCGGCCGGCGCGCCGCTTGCCCCTTCGCTGGTCGTCCACGCCCTCGAACGCAGCGGTGTCCCGGTGGTGGTGAGCGAACCGGCTGCCCCGCGGCGTTCGGGCCTCGACGTGACGTTGCGGGTCTCCCGGGAGCGCGAACGCGAAGGCTTCTTTCTCGATCCGGCGCGTCCACGGTCCGATATCGTCGCCGACCTCGCGCCCTCCGCGACGGCAGCCCAGCTCTTGGTGAGCGAGACCGGCGGTGCTGGCCGCTCACTCGCCGTGACAGGCCTCGAGCGGTTCGCACGCTGCGCTTTCATGGGTTACGCGCACGTCGTCCTCGCTGCTCGCGAAGCCGATCTGAAGGACGAGCTGCCCGATGCGCGCGAGGAGGGTACGCTCATTCACGAAGTTTTAGCCGCGGCGTTTCTTGCCACGCGCGAATCATGGCCTCGACGCCCGCGTCCGGCGGCGCAGATCCTCGAGACGGGGCTCGCCGCTGCCGAGTCCGTGCTGGAACGATGGCAGGGGCATGCCCCGTTGAGAGCCATCGTGCGCCTCCGCGTGAGCGATGCAGTGCGTGCTGTGCTTGGCCTCGCGATCGCCGACGAGAACTGGGACTTCGTTCTTGCCGAACAGGCGTTCGGCGCGCGAGGTGACACCACTTGGAAAGCCCTAGACCTGGCGGACGCCGACGTGACCCTGTCGTTAAGAGGGACGATCGACCGTGTCGATCGCGCGCATGACGGTCGGTTTCTCCGCGTTGTGGACTACAAGCGGAGCAAGTCCACCGTACGCGACGCGGGGAGCTCGCTCGGCGAGACGGCGCTTCAGGTTCCCCTCTACGCTTCGATTGCTAGCCGTGTGCTCGGACTCCCGGCGACCGGCGTCTACGTGCCCACCCAGCCGCGGGACATCGCCGTCGACACGAAGCCGAATGTACGCGCCGCTCATCGTATGGAGGAGCTAGTCGCGCGGAACGCTGACGAGGGACTCAACGAGATCGAGCGCAGAGCCCTTTCTGTCGTCATGTCCGCCCGGTCCGGAGCGCTGGCGCCGATCCCGGCACACGAGTCGGAGTGCCGATACTGCGCGGTGAGTGGCGGCTGTCGGAAGCCGCGCTTCGCAATGGCGCCCGCTGACGATGCCGACGATGACCGCGACCCGACGACCAGGCCTGCCAGGGGCACGACCTGACGCTTCGCGGTGCTATACCCGGCTTTCGTGCTCGTCGACCCCGGCACTCTTTACACGTTCCCCAGGAATCTCGTGCTCGCCGCGAGCGCGGGGACGGGGAAGACGCATGCCCTCGTCGGAGTCGTCGTTCACCTCCTTATTCGTGATCGTGCGCCAAGCAAGCGCGGTAAGGCGCAGCCGCTCGACCCGTCACGCATCGTGGCGACCACGTTCAGTCGCAAGGCTGCAGCCGAGATCCGCACACGCGTCACGCAGGAGCTCGAGCGGCTGGCGAGCGCTCCGGAGAGCTCGTCTTATGTGGAGAGCCTGCGTGGCGGGGACCCCGCGGGCGCCCACGACGCGGACTTACTTACGGACGATGCCATCCGGCTGCGTGCTCGGCGCGCTCTCGCGCGCGTTCCTGCGGCTCGCTTCGGCACGCTGCACAGTTTTGCGACCGGTATCGTTCGAGCGCACGCCGTCGAGCTCGGGCTCGGACCCGGCTTCGAGCTCGCCACCGAGGCCGACTCGCGCACGCGGTCGGAGGAAGCCATCGCGCGGGCCCTCGAAGCGCGGCTCCTCACGAATCCCGCAGCGATCCGTCAGCTCGCCGAGGCCGCGGGCGGCGTCGATCGGCTCGTCACGCAGTTACGTCGCGTTCTCGTTCAGCTCGAAGAGGATGGTCGCGCGGCGCGCGACCTCGCGCTTCCGGTGGGAGATGCCGAAAGTCTCGAACGTTCCATGCAAGCGCTCGTCGAGCACGCACGTTCACTCCAGGCGGTGCCGCGGTTCGAGGCTGCCGCTCGCGATCTCGTGTCCGCATGGCAGCGAGGCGACGAGGCCGCCGTCGAAGCGACGTCCGTCGCTCTCTGCGGGCTCCCAGCAACGGGCAAGAAGACCTCCGAGCTGGAAGCGTTCGCCGTTTTTCGCAAGGCTTTGAGCGGTGCGACGAACGACGAGAAGGGGCGTCGCCTCGCGCGCTCGTTCCGGATCCGGCATCGCTTCGATGAGCACGCGCGCGTCGTCCGCGATCTGCTTGGTACCGCCGAGGTCGAGATCGAGGCCGCTGGCAGGACGCGCGCAGCGATCGGGTTCGGCGAGATTCTTCGCGCGGCGCGCGAGCTCCTGCGCGATCGCCCTGATGTCGCCGATGAGGTCGGCGCCGGGATCGACGCCCTGCTCGTCGACGAGTTCCAGGATACGTCGCGCGTACAGCGCGATTTGCTCCAGTTGCTCTGGGCGCGTCCCGGCTCCAGGGAGGCGGGACGCGTTCCTTCTCTCGGCACCGTCAGAGACAGCGGCCTGTTGGTCGTCGGCGACCGAAAGCAGTCGATCTACGGGTTTCGCGGCGCCGATGTCGGCGTGTTCGCCGAGCTCGCCGTCGGCCTCGCCGGCACCCCCGCTCGCGAGGCGCTCGGCATCCCCGCGGGCGTCACATGGGAGCCCCGTGAGCCGCTCGCCGACTTCTGTGCGCTGCGCCACAATCGGCGCAGTGTCCGCGAGGTGCTCGCCTTCGCGAATGCCTTTAGCGCGCGGCGATTTCGCCCGGGCGATCCGCCCCCGCAGCTGTTCGAGATTGAGTACGTCCCGAGCACTGAGGATCTCCTCGTTCCGCCGGAGCGCGGACTCGCGGATCTCGATACCCCCTTGGAACCGCGAACTACATGGCTGCGGATCCGCCCGAAGGGCTCGTCCTCGACGCGTCTCGAGGAGGCGTTGGTCATCGCAGGCCGCATCCGTAGCATCCCGACCGACGTCGGCATCCGCGTTGGGAAGGACGCTCGCCCCGCGCGATGGCGCGACATGGCCATCCTGGCCACTACCAACGGGATGCTCGACGCTGCCGCGTTCGCACTTGCGCAGGCGGAGGTCCCCTACGTCGTCGCGGGGAAGAGCTTCTTTCGGACGCGCGAAGTCCGAGACCTCGCAGCCATGCTCGCGCTCGTGCTCGACCCGGCCGACCGCCTCGCCATGCTCGAGGTCTTGCGCGGGCCCTGGGTGGGAGCACACGACGAGACACTCCTCGGACTGACGCGAGCTGGTGATGGGCTTGCTCCTCCGTTTGGCTGGACTGACCCGCCGCATGACGATCTCGTTCGTGTGGAGGATCGCGTCGGTCTGGCCGAGACCTCCTCGCTCGTCGCTGAGCTCGCGCGATGCGCCGGCCGGCTTGGACCCGGCGCGATTCTTCGTGAGGCGGTTCGGGCCCGAGCGCTCGACGAGGTTCTCGCCGCTCTTCCTCGCGGCGCGCAGCGTGTCGCGAACGTTCGCAAGCTCCTCGCCATCGCCGACCGCCACAACGATGCTCGCGCCTTTCGGAAGTGGCTTGACGATGCGTCCGAGCAAGAGCTCGCCGAATCGGAGGCTGCGACTTTTTCGGAGGACGACGATGCCGTACGGCTGCTCACGGTGCACGCGAGCAAGGGGTTGGATTTCCCAATCGTGTTCGTGCCCGAGATCGGGGCAGCACTTCCGCGCTCGGAGAAGGGGGTTGCGCGCATTGCCCTCGGAGCCGGAGACGACCCGAATGTGCTTGCCGTTCGTGCCGCCGATGAGGGCGGACTCGTTCTCGAGCCCCCCTCGTTCGCCTCCAGTTACGCGACGACGCGCCGACGCGAGCGGGCGGAGCGCCAGCGTCTCGCGTACGTCGCGATCACCCGTGCCGCGGACGCGATGTTCCTCGTCGGCGGCCGCATTCGAGAGGCGGTCGGCGATCTCGGAGCCTCGACGCTGGCGGTGCTCGAGGACATTGCCGCCGACCCGCATACCCTCGCCGCGGCCGCGCTCGCGGTCGAGGACGTCGACGTTCCGGCGCCCACCGTTCGTTCGCACGCGGTCGACATCGCTCTCACGGCCGTCGTAGCTCGCCGTTCCATCGCGCCCGCGTGGCGATCGCTTCCCATTGCGCCGACAGCCCTCGCCGACTTCGAACACTGCGCGCGGCGTTTCGAGCTGGTCCACCTGCTCGGGTTGCCCGAGCACGTCCGGGGCGCCCGCGCGTCCGCGGACACCCCCCGTGCTAACGCCACCGGCCTCGACGCTCGGGTTCAGGGGACGCTGGCTCACGCAGTGTTGGAGCGAGTACCAACAGCGGCTTTCGCCGGAACGGATGCCGATGCTGCCGCGAGCCGCGCCCTCGCTGCAGAAGGCGTTCCGCTGGAGCATCCGCAGCACGCCACGATCGTCGCGCGCGTCGCTCGGTTCCTCGGCGGCACGTATGCACGGCGAATCGCCGAGCTCGGTGCGGATCTCCGGCGTGAGGTCGCTTTCGTGCTCGCTGTCGATGACGAGGAGGGTCGGTCGGTCGTCCTCCGCGGGAGCATGGATCTTGTGGTTGTGTGGCCGGACGGTACGGTCGACATCGTCGACTACAAGAGTGCTCGTAGCGGCGCCGACGGCGCGTACGAATTTCAGCTCGACGTCTACGCGCTTGCGGCTCGCGCGATGTTCCCCGGAGCTCCGCAGCTGCGCGCAGGGCTCGTTTATCTCGGCGGGGTCAGTGCCTCCGGCGAGCCGTCGTGGCGAGCTTTGCGTGAGGAGAGTGACGTTCGCGCGCGCGTCGGAGCGATGGGCGACCGATTGGTCAAGGCGCGGTGGGGCGGAACGTTCCCGCGCGTCGCCTTGGAGCGATGCGAGGCCATCCATTGCGGATTCATCGGCCGGTGTCATGCCTCCACCGCCCAGGCAGGGAGCACGGGCCCTTCGGTATCGAAGGGTATGGACGAGAATCCTCCGGATGCGACGATCACGTGATCGAGCAGCGGAGTGCCGACGACCGCAGCAGCAGCCGCGACTCGCCGCGTGAATTCCACGTCCTCGGCGCTCGGTGCCGGATCGCCGCTCGGATGGTTGTGCACGAGCACGAACCCACTCGCCGCAGCTCGTAGCGCGAGCCGAATGGGGTCCGCGGCACGGACGCCCATGCCATGCAGTCCGCCGCGTGCGACGCATCGAACCGCGCGAAGTCGACTACGGCCGTCGAGCGCAAGCAGCCAGAGCTCTTCGTGATCGAGAGCCGTCAGTCGCGCCGCGGCCCACGCGGCCACGTCAGCGCTGCAAGAGACCGAAGGCGGTGCGACCCTGTCCGTCGTCGCTCGCCGTCCGAGCTCGAATGCAGCCGCAATGCGTCTGGCGGACGCTCGTGGGGCACGCGTTGGACAAACTGCCGACGACAGCTGCGCTTCGATCTCCTCAACGGTGGCACGGGACAGTCCGGAGAATCCTCCGAGATCACAAAGCAACGCTGATGCGACAGCTGCAGCGTCTCCTGATCGGTTTGCGGGCAGATGACCGGGAGCGAGCAGCGTGGCAACGAGCACCGCGCCGGTGCATGCGTCGACGTCGATATCGAGAGAGCGCTTCGCCATGAAGACACCCTTCGCAAACGGGATGCCGAGGTCGCCCTCGATGAATTACGCGTGGTTGCGCGCGCCAGCGGGTGGCCGCGACAGTTTCGGAGGTGTCCTGGCCACCTCGCGACCACGTCGTCGCGACCCGCTCACGAGCGAAAACGATGCGACAGCAATTAGGGCTTCTGGCAGATGCCGAAGTTCGGATCCTTGAACACGGTGCTGGTCGCGCAAGTCTGTGCAGATCCGCACTCGCTCGAGCTGACCTTACACAGCTTGAAGCATTGGCGGCTCCCGGCCGTCCCCAGGCATGTGAGGCCTGCCGCGCAGTGGTCTACGTCACACGACGCGCCCACCTGCTTCTCGCCGACCGAAACGCAGCCGGTGTCACCGCTCTCCGTCACGACGGCGCACGATTCGTTGGCGTTGCACTCACCCGTGCCGAGCAGCTCGCAGTGCTTGAGCGGCATACACACGGGCGCCTTCTTCACGTCGACGAGATCCTGAACGTCGCAGAACGTCGCGCCGCCGCTCTGCGATTCGTGGCCCTTGCAGGTGCCGGCGCAGCAATAGTGACGGCACTGCGTGGTGCCGCTCTCGCCTACGACGCAATCAAAGCCTGCCGCGCAGTCTGCGCCGCTCTTGCACGTCGCGCCGTCGCCGCCTGCATTCGCGCCGCTCGCCAAGCACCTGGGAGCGAAAGTCTCGGCCGTTTCACGATGCATTCGGCACCCCACGCCGGCCGCAGCAGCTGCGCCACCAGCGTCGCCGGCGTCGGAGTCGTCACCACAACTTTTTGCTCCGGACGTCAGTCGAGAGCCGTCATCGTCGGGCATGCACTCGCCGGACATGACGTTGCAGAGCGGGTTGCCGCGGTAGAGCGCTGCTTTGGGGGGGGCCGCATCTTCGGCGGCGAGTGACGGAGCGGCTCCGGCATTGCGGTCGTCATTCAAACCGGACGCGGGCGACTCGGCCGGTGCTCCCGTTGGGGTGGCCGTCGAGCAGCCGATCGCCACGATGGCTGCGCAGCCGGCGAGGGCCAATGCCGCCAGTTGAATCCTGCACCGAAACGCGAGGTGGGTACTGCCAGACAACAAGAGGGACCGCCTACGTAAGCTCGAGGGGCTTCTCGAATCGTACCCCCGAAGGGGGGTACGACCGGAATGGTTACACGCCGCGTGCCGTGTGATGGACCACCCGTCGAAAGGGCCAAGCGCCCGAACGTATTAGGGTAATGCGATGCAGCATAAGCGCTACCGATCGGTTGGCCATGACGGGCGTGTCGCGGTGGCCAGCATCGCTCGCGTGGTGGCTACCGGCTTTCGATGTCGCGTGTGACGGCATTGCCAGCCGTGTCGAACGCGCGCACCACGACGATATGGGAGCCCGGCGGGACCAGCACCGCGACGTCGGAATCCACGCGTTCGTCGGCCGTGTCGAAGATGCCGTCTGCCGCGCCGAGCGGGCGCCACTCGAGTTTGCCGTCGACGGCCATCTCGACGCGCGCGATCGGCGACGTCCCGTCGACGACGCGCGCGCGGAGGCGACGGCCGTTCAGCTCGAGCGTCTCGATGCGAGGGGGCGTGTTGTCGACCAGAACGGTTTCGGATTCGAGCGCGTGCTTCTGGACTTGATCCGGTGGATTCGCCGACTCGTCACTCGCCTCGACTCGCACGCGGTACTTCCCTTCGGGTAACGCAGCGGTGTCCCAGTCGAGCTCGGTCTTCGTGTGAACGTCGTCGGTCTTGAGCGCATCGCGCCACTGGGTCTGCCCTTCGCGTTTGAACGCGATGCGATAGCGCAGCGGGTCGCTGTCTGGATTTTCGACCTTCCACGTGACCTTTACGACACTGTCGTGTTTGCCAACCTCACCGCCGCTCGCGGGAACGGTCGTGGTGGGCTCCTTGGTTGGGCCCGCCTTGACGGCTGCGTTGATCTCCGTGACGACCGGGCGCACGTTCTCGGTGACGAATGGAATCGCCACCTCGGTGAGGATGGCGTTGGGATCGCGAGCCCAACGCGCGCGCACCTGCACGTAGCGGCCGGGGGCCGACGTGATCGCGCCCGTCGTCGTTAGCGGGTTGCTCCACGCGGTCCACGTGGCGTCCGGGGCGGTCGTGTTGCCGGAGCGCGTCGACAGCTCGAGAAGACCATTCGAGCGCCAGGAGAGCGTTCCGAACCGCGCGCGCAGCGTTGCATCCAGCACCTTGCTCGTCCAGACCGCGTCCGGCCCGCCGCGACCCAGGATTCGATGCGCGACCGGCGGGTCGCTCGTGGCGACAAATCCCTTGCCGGCCGAAACATTCAGAGCGCCGATCTGCCGCTCATCCGTGTCGGCGAGGAGCGTGACCACGTGGGCGTCATCGACCGTGTAGATGCGGCCGTTGGCGCCCGTGCCGACGTACGGGCGTCCCTGCTCGTCGAGCGCCAGAGCCAGGTAGTGCGTGTCGTCATGCTTCATCATGCGCTCGGGCTGTCCGCGCGCATCGAAACGATAGAGAGCGCCCTTTCCGGCCTTGATATGCGTTCCTGACGAGGGGCCTGCGGGGGTCCGGCCAGCCGCGGGCGATCGCTTGGGCGGCTCGGGCGCCTCGCCGTACTCATTGGCGATCGCCCAGATCGTACCTTTCGATACCGCCACGCCTTTGACCTCCTCGCCGGGGAGCGTCGCCAGGACCGTCGCGCGGCCAGGTCCCGTGATGCGATAGAGGTTCCCCTTTCCGCTCGAGCCCGCGAGCAAGTCACCGTTGTCCGCCATCGCGAGCGACACGAGGTGGCCCTCGGTGCTGCGGTAATAGACGGAGCTAGCGCCCGTGGGCTCCACCCGGAAGACCTTTCCCTCGGGACCCGTCGCCGCGAAGAGACCCGCCCCTGCACGGTCCAAGACCAGCGCCCAGACGTGGCTCGTCTCGGGCAGCGTCGCGAAGACGTCCGCCTTACCCTGCGCGATCTTGAAGATTTTTCCGTCGGGGATGGTGGCCGCGTAGACGGTCCCGTTCTTTGCTTGAATCATCGAGGTCACGGCGAGCGAGCCCGTGTCCGCGAAGACCGCGAGCGTGTCACCCGTCAGCTTGTAGACCTTGCCGGCTGGGCTGGTTCCGATGAGCGTGGTGCCGTCGGCGAGCGTGAGTGCGGAGAACGATGCGCTCGCTTCCGGTATCGGCGCGTTGCCGAGCGTGAAGCCCGCGCGGACAGCGCCGTCCGAGCTCACGGCGACGCCTTTGAGGTCGCCACCGGAGAGCTTCTCGAGCGTGTCGAGGACGAAGGTTCGTGTCCCAACGGCACCGGCATCGGTGGTCGCGGCGACGGAGAGGACGACGAGCGCGGTCACGGTGACCGCACGCGCAAGC
>JAYTOQ010000773.1:0-3266 GCA_043747665.1 Polyangiaceae bacterium
TGGCGCTACGTGGCCGTCGCGCGAGGCCTGTGCGCGGCCTGGGTGCCCGAGCTACGTGCGCAGATTCAGGAGAGCCTCAAGGAGGGCCTCAGCCCCACCGAGTGGCGAAGAGCAGCGGCGTCGCTCGCCGCGTACGGCGCGGTGAAGCCCGACGAGGCGGTCAAGATGACGCTCGCGCTCGTGAAGCGCGGCTTCTTCACGTGGGAGGATCCGGCGAGCGCGGCGTCGTTCATTTGGGGCATCGCGCGCACCATCGAGGCGGAGCCGGAAGCCGCGACCAAGATGCTCGACGCGGTGCTCGCTGTCGCGTCGCCGGAGGTGGCCGAGGCGGTCTGCGAGCTGCGCTTCGAGTACGGCGCGTCGAAGATCGTCGATCGTGCGTCGCAGCGCGCGCTGGAGCTCTTGAAGGGCGACAAGGCCAAACCGCGCGGCGAGGACGACGGCGCAGACGCGCTGTTCCACGAGATCGCCATCGACCTCGAGAATCGGCCGCGCGGCGAGCAGCCCATTCGGTTCCATATCGGTACCGCGCTCGACGCCTTCGTCGAGGACGGCGCGCTCGCGGCCTACACGCATGCCCGGGGAACGATGGCCTCCGCGAAAGCCGCGATGGACATTTTGGAGGACGTCGCCAAGGACGACGACGCGGAGGGCGGTACGGGATCCGTGGCGCGGCGGACGTCGATGGCGGTACTGCGCGATCTCGATGCGGCGCTGCTCGAGCGTCATGTGGTCTCCGATCTGCTGAAGCTCGGCGGCTCCGGCGACCAGGTCCGCGCCGTCGAGGACGGCCTCGACGCGATCCGCGAACGTCTCGCCGAATGGATCGTGCTGTGCGAAGGCCCCGCGGAGATCGGCGCCTCCCGTGGGCAGCCGAGCCACGCGACGCTGCGGCTGAGGCGCCTCCGCGCCCTCCTTCATCTCGTCGACGGTGATCTCGGTGAGGGGGCCGAGGCGCTCGGACGAGGTGCACGGCCCACCGATCAGGAGGGCGCCGACGTCCAGCGCGCGAAGCGCCTGCGCGCGCTCTGGCTGCGCACCGTCAAGGCGCTCCTCGAGCACTTCGATCACGATCCGTCGCCGGTGCTCAAGCGCACGCTGCTGGCGTGTCTCTCGCGCGCGCTCGATGCCTTGATGCGGCTCGGCGTATGCGACGTCGCCGACGCGCTCCTGGCTCTCGCGCAGCGCATCAAGTCGACGGGCGAGTTCGAGACGCTCGCCGAGGCGTCGATGGATCCCGACCTCCGCCACGTGCTGACGCGCTACGCGCGCTTCCTGCGCGACTCCGACGCGACGAAGCCGATCAAGAAGAAGGCTTCCGACCCCAAGGACTCGCTGTACCCGCCCTCGATCGCGCCGCCGCGAGGCACACCTGCCGAAGAGCGCCTCAAGGCGTTCGAGGAGCTCGCGAGCGAGCTCGCTCCCGAGGCCTCGGCGCGCAGCGAGGCGCTCCGCACCGTCCTCGTGCGCCTTCATGCTGCGCTCAACACCATCGCAAAGGTCGGCTCACTCCGCGGCCTCTCGAGCGCCGACGCGGCGTCGGAGCCCGACATCATTCAGGCCGTCGAGACCTGGGTCGGCGCGCTCGCGCAGATGTGCATCGGCGCGCGAGGTCGGCTCGATCCCGAGCTGCCCACGATGGCGATGTCGCCGCCGCAGCCGAAGCTGCTCAGCGCCGCGGTGTCGCGCGTGCTCGCGGGTCAGGACCTCGTCCTCACCGAGGAGACGCTCGCGCCCGCCATCGACGAGCTCCTCGGCGGCTTGCCACACGGCATCGCGCGGCTCACGGCAGGGATCTTGTGGAGCCTCGGCGAGCTGCCCATCGAGCGCCCGTCGCGCGACGGCATCCCGATCGGCGTCGCCGATCAGCTCCCCGCCTGGCTGCCCGCGCGGCGCACCATCGGCGGCTTCTACGTGGTGCGCTCGCTCGGCGTGGGCGGCACGGCGTCGGTGTTCGTGGTCAATCGCGTCGAGGACCGACACGAGACCGGCGCCGAGCGCTTCGCGCTCAAGGTCCCCGACTACAACGCGACCGCTGCGCGCTCTGTCTCGCAGGACGAGTTCTTCAAGCTGTTCCGCGAAGAGGCCTCGGCGCTGATCATGCTGCCGAACCACGTGAATCTAGCGCGTTTCGTGACGTTCGACCTCGCGGCGAGGCCGTTGCCCATTCTGGTCATGGAGCTCGTCGAGGGCGTCACGCTCGAGCGCGTCATCGACTCCAAGACCTTCGACATGAAGAAGTGCATCAAGGCGCTCGACGACGTCCTCGCGGGCCTCGAGGCGATGCACTCGGCGGGGCTCGGCCACCTCGACATCAAGCCTTCGAACGTACTCCTCCGCAAAGGCGAGCAGGGCGTGCTGGTAGACTTCGGGCTCGCGGGGCGCAAGATCCGCCCGGGCTGCGGCACCGGACCGTACGGTGCGCCGGAGGTCTGGGGCGTGGTCCCCGACGACTTCCCGCATCCCTTGCCGATGGCCTCGGACATCTACTCCTTCGGCTGTCTCGCCTTCGAGATGCTGACTGGCAAGGTCCTCTTCGATGCCCCCAACGAGGTCACGCAGATCACGATGCACGTTTCGCACGACGGCGCGCCGCTCCCCATGCGCTCGCTCATCGCGAATCCCGAGGTCGGCCCGCTCGCCGAGGTGCTCGTGACCACCCTGCGCCGCGATCCCCGGCACCGCCCTACCGCGGAGCAGCTGCGGAGCGACATTCGCTCGGTGGCATCGATGGTCGAGGAGGCCAAGTGGCCGGTGGTGCTGGGCGGCAATCGCGCCGAGGGGTAGACCTTCGACACGGATGCCGCTCCCTTCTGTCTCGAACACGCCGCCGCCCGATCCCGACGGCGCCGACTGCGTTGGTTGCGGTCGCTGCTGTCATCATGGTGCGCACACGGTGCATCTCCTCGAGGACGACGAGGCGCGCATGGGCAAGCGCCTGCTCGAGCTCTACACCGACCTCGATACGAAGCCGCCCTTCATGCGCTTCGTGAAGAACGAGGGCGACCGCTGCGGCGGCCTCGACGTGTCGGTGCCGGGCTCGTATCCGTGCGCCATCTACGCGTCTCGCCCCGACGACTGCCGCATCGTGGAGCCCGGCTCCCCAGCGTGCCTCGAGGCGCGCGAGCTCGGGCACCTCGGAAAAAGCCTGGAATTTCAGCGGCGGGGGAGGGAGCCGGGAGGGGGTCTTCCCGGTCGTTAACAAGATTAACGACTTCATCGTTAACCTGGTTAACGACCCTCGCCACCCCCGTCGGGCCCCCGCG
>JAYTOQ010000774.1:0-2788 GCA_043747665.1 Polyangiaceae bacterium
AGGTTCACGTCGGCGGGGAGCTGGTCCATCCCCGGGATCTTCCCGACGAGGTCCTTCAAGCTGCCCATCTTCTGGATCATCTTGATCTGCTGGAGGAAGTCATCCAGAGAGAAATCTCCCTGGAGCATCTTCATCGCGTCTTCGGCGGCCTTCTCCTGATCGATGACCTCTTCGAAGTCTTTCATCAGGCCGACGACGTCGCCCATGCCGAGCACGCGGCTCGCCATGCCTTCGGGACGGAACTCTTCGAACTTGTCGACGCCCTCGCCGACGCCGGCGAAGCGGACGGCAGCGCCGGTGACCTCCTTCACGCTGAGGGCTGCGCCGCCACGGGCATCGCCATCGAGCTTCGTGAGGATGACGCCGGTGAGACCGAGCGTGTCGTGAAAGCCCTTCGAGACCTTGACCGCGTCCTGACCGATCATCGCGTCGACGACGAGATAGATGTTGTCGGGCTTGGTCTTGGTCTTGATGTCGGCGAGCTCCTGCATGAGCTTCTCGTCGATCGCGAGACGGCCGGCGGTGTCGTAGAGGATGACGTCGCAGCCGAGTCTCACAGCCTCGGCCTCGGCGCGCTCGCAGATGGTGACCGGTGACTCGCCCGGGATGCTGAAGACCGGGACGTCGATGCTCTTGCCGAGGATCTGGAGCTGCTCGACGGCGGCGGGCCGCTGCATGTCGGCCGCGACGAGCATCGGCTTGTGGTTCTCCTTCTGGAGCCAGCGCGCGAGCTTCGCCGTCGAGGTCGTCTTGCCGGAGCCCTGGAGGCCGACCATCATGATGCCGGTCGGGCGCGAGTCGCGACCGGACTTTTCGGCGTAGACGAGCGCGGGACCTTCGCCGGTCATGAACTCGATGAGCTCGTCGTGGCAGATCTTGACGAACTGATCGGCCGCAGAGACCTTCATCGAGTCGCCGGCCGGGCCCTTGGCCTTGATGCGGACGACCTCGCCGAGCGCCTTGTCCTTCACGCGCGCGAGGAACGCCTTGACCACGCCGAGCTCGACGTCGGCCTCGAGGAGGCTGAGACGAACCTCGCGGAGCGCGCTATCGATGTTGCTCTCGGTGAGCTCGGTGAGGCCGGCGAGCCGGTTCTTTGCCTGGCGGAAGCCCTTCGCAATGGCGTCGAACATGTCGCGGCGGGCTTACCACGGACCCCGGCGCCCGGAAAGCACGCGGGAACGGGGGAAGCGCCGCAGAAGTACCGCAGAATCGCCACAGATGCGCGCTGCCAAGGCTACGCTCGAGCCGTGGGGAGCCTGTTCTGGATCGGCGGGGTGCTGCTCGTCGGCGTCGGCGGATGGGTGCTCGCAGCGGGCAACGTCCTCCTCGCCGCGACGTGCTTCGCGATGGTCGGAGCGCTCGTAGCGCTCGCCCGCTTGCGCGCGCGCCAGGTGGTCGCCGTCCAGCTCGCGAACAGTGCCGTGCAGCAGCTCATGCGCGGTGATCTCGCCGCTGCCACGAGCACGCTCGACACGATGCCGGCGCGCTCGATGCGGATGGTGAACATCCGCCGCGGGGTGTCGACGTTGCGCGCGATGATCGCGCTCTACGAGGGACGGCTCGACGAGGCCGTTCGCTTCGCGACCATTGCCATCGAGGGTCGGCGCGGCTTCTTCACGGCGCTCGAGGAAGGTCCGCAGATCGCGGCGGCGCATGGCGTGCGCGGGCTTGCCCGTGCTGCGCTCGGCGACGACGCGATGGCCAAGCTCGACGCCGATGCCGCCGAGACCTCGGTCGACGCCACCCCCGAGGTCATCGCGCGCGCGCGGCTGATCCGCGCCATCCTCGCGTCGCGCGTCGTCTACCACGAGGAGGCATTTCGCGCGTACCTCGCGGCGAACGCGCGCCTCGTCCTCGAGCACGCGATGCCGCGCGAACGGGCGCTCTTCCGCGCGCTCCGCCGGATGTCACGTAGCCCGCAGCGGAGCGTCTATCGCGAGCAGGGCCACAAGAAGGACGATCAGGCGCCGTCGAAGCTCGCGAGCTGGATCGCCTTCGTCGCGCCGGAGGCCGCCTCCTACGTGGAGGGCGATCGCATGCTGGCGGAGCGCGCGGACGACGACGTGATCCCGTCGGGCGTTCCCTCCGACGTGCGTGCGCTGAGCGCGGCACGCGCGAGCGCGACGTCGGCGATGAACCCGGCGCGACGACGGCGACGGCTGGTCGTGCTTTGGGGCGCGCTCGTCGCCGTCACGCTGACGGCGTGGAGCGCGCTCACGCCTTCGTCGCAGTCGGCGGCGACAGTCGCGCAGCCGATCGGCCCTTCCTCCCGGAGCAACGACGCGATCGGCATCCTGTTGTCGCTCGGCCTCTGCGCGATCTTCTACACCGTGCTCGCCGCCTTGAGACGGCGTCGAACGCGCGCGCTGTCCCTCGCGCGACGCCTCGCGGCGATCGGTGATCGCGCGCGTGCAAAGCCCACGCTCGTGCGTCTCACCTCGAGCGGCGACGGCATCACCGCGGCGGGCGCCGGGCTCGAGCTCGCGCGCATCGCAGCGACCGAGGCTGATTTCGCGGAGTCCATCGCGCGCTGCGACGCGGCCATCGCGCGCGTGAGCAAGGAGCCGCTGCGCACGTATGCGAGCCCCGTGCTTTTGCCCGCGCTCATGACCGAGTCGGCCGTGGCGATGGCGGCGCGCGGCGGTCTCGAGGACGCCGACGCCGAGCTGGCGATCCTCTGCCGCGACTTCCCAACGTATCCGCGCCTCTCTTCGTCGCTGCTGCGCGTGCGGCTGCTGCGCGCGATGCGCGGCGGCGACCGCGACGCGGCGTGCGCCATCGCGCG
>JAYTOQ010000775.1:0-1793 GCA_043747665.1 Polyangiaceae bacterium
CGACTTCACCGCGGCGGTGCGCGGAATGGTCGCTACCTTCCGCGCGCACTCTCCGCAGGCGTACGTCTTTCTCGCGCTATCTCCCTCGGTGAGCGACGAAGCGCCGGCAGCGACGATGAGCCGCACAAACCTGAAGATCGCGTTCGACGCCATCGCGAGCGAGCATGCCGCAGCGGACGATGGGCGCCTCTACAGCGTCGCCCGGCCGGTCGCGGCGGAGAGCGAGCTCACCGGCTGCGATGGCCACGGGAGCCCCGCGTACCACGAGCGTGTCGCGCAGCAACTCGCGGTCATGGTGAAGGCCCGTACGGGCTGGTGATCACTACGGCAAACGCGCCGTAGCAAGCGCAGCCTGGCACTTGCGATGCACCGCCTGGATGCATGGCCACTCGAATGACTACCGTGCTCTACGGCGACAAACCGGAGACCGACGTGGCCCCCGGAAATCGGGTCGACGTGCAGAGCACGAGCGGGCAGGCTGCTTCTACGCCTCCGCCCATGAGGCCGATCTACCCGACGCCGACGCCGTGGGTGGAACGCGTGCAGCGCGAGGCCGCGTTTCGCGCGCCGTCGCCGCGGGGCTTGCGGGTGGCGCTCGGCGTCGCGGCCGCGTCACTCGCGGCGGCGTGCGTTGCGTTCATCGCGTCGTCACGCCGCGCTCTCGCTTGAGCGCGGCGTAAGACGCCCCACCGCGAGCATGAGCTCGCGAGGCAGCGGGTAGAAGAGAACAGCCGCCGCGGGCGGCACGTGGACTGCACGCGAGAGTGCATGGCCCGCATCCGCGCAGTGCTCTTCGACATCGACGGAACCCTGCTCGACAGCAACGACGCGCACGCGCATGCCTGGCTCGATGCGCTGCGGGGACATGGCAAGGATGTCCCCTTCGATCTCGTGCGGTCAAAGATCGGCAAGGGTGGCGACAAGCTCCTCATGGAGCTCGCGGGCATCGACGACGAGTCGCCGGAAGGCAAGCTTCTCAGTGCGCGCCGCACCGCCGTCTGGAAGGCGCACTACCTGCCCGATCTCGGTCCCACCCCCGGGGGTCGCGCGCTCATCGAGCGCCTGCGTTCTCGCGGCCTCGCGCGCGCGATCGTCACGTCTGCGGGCGGCGACGAGCTCGCGGACCTGATGCGCCAGGCGGCCGTGGTCGGCATGTTCGACGCGCTCATCACGTCGGACGACGCGGAGCACAGCAAGCCTGATCCCGACCTCGTGAAAATTGCGCTCGACAAGCTGAACGTCGGTCCGCGTGAAGCGGTGATGATCGGCGACACTCCGTATGACATCACGGCCGCCGCCCGCGCGGGCGTGTCGACGATCGCGTTCCGCAGCGGCGGCTGGAAGGATCGCGATCTCGACGGTGCGATCGCCATCTACGATCATCCCGCGGACCTGCTCTCGCGACTCGATCAGTCGCCGCTCGCGCTTGGCGTCGAGGACGCGATGCCGGCGTCGTCGCCCAGCGGTCAGCGACCGCGCGGGCGTCGTCCGGCGATGCCGCTCTGATGTGCGACGGCGCGTGAAGCGCTATCTCGGTGGCTGCTGACCCGTTACTTGGCTGACGTGCCGAAGCCGCCGCCGCGACGCGAGCCGTCCGAGCGACGGGCTTCCTTCGGCGCGCCCTCGTCGGAGGTCGTCGTCGCGTCGGTGTCCGAGTCGGCTTCGTCGATCGCGAGGTGAGACTTGCCGACCCTGGGCGCGGGGCCGGAGATCTCGGCGGACATCAGGCTGGTCGTTCCGGCGACGTTGGACAGGCTGGCGGTGCGCGGCGGCTGCGACGCGGTCGCGCTGCA
>JAYTOQ010000776.1:0-2525 GCA_043747665.1 Polyangiaceae bacterium
AACTTGGCGATCTCCTCGAAGAAGTCGTTGTGCACGTCGAAGAAGAAGGAGAGGCGAGGGGCGAAGCTGTCGACGTCGAGCCCGCGCTCGAGGCACGACTCGACGTAGCCGATGCCGTCGGCGATCGTGAACGCGAGCTCCTGCCCGGCTGTCGCTCCGGCTTCGCGAATGTGATAGCCGCTGATCGAGACGGTGTTCCAGCGCGGCACGTCGGTGGCGCAGAACTCGATCATGTCGGTGACGATGCGCATCGCGGGACGCGGCGGCACCAGCCACGCGTGCTGCGCGATGAACTCCTTGAGGCAGTCGTTCTGCACGGTGCCGCCGATGCTGGTCCGCGGGATGCCTCGGACGTCGGCGAGCGCGATGTAGAACGCGAGGAGCACGATCGCCGGACCATTGATGGTCATCGACGTCGTGACCTTGTCGAGCGGGATGTCCGCGAACAGGATCTCCATGTCGCGCAGCGTGTCGACGGCAACACCGCACATGCCGACCTCGCCGAGCGAGCGCGGGCTGTCGGAGTCGTAGCCCATGAGGGTCGGGAAATCGAAGGCGGTCGAGAGCCCGGTCTGACCCTGAGCGAGTAGGTACTTGAAGCGCTCGTTGGTCTGCTCGGGCGTGCCGAAGCCGGCGAACATGCGCATCGTCCAGAGGCGGCTGCGGTACATCGTGGGCTGCACGCCGCGCGTGAACGGGTACTCGCCGGGCAGACCGATGTCTTTCAGGTAGTCGACGGGCGCGTCGCTCGGCGTCAGCAGATCCTGGACGTCGAGATCGCTCCACGTCGCGAAGCGCGCCTTGCGGGCCGGCATCTTCGCGAGTGAGCTCTTCAGCGCGCCCTGGCGCCAGGCCTTCGTGGCGTCACGGATGGCCGCCAGATCCCCGGGGACCTCACCGTCACCCGAAAAATGATCCGACTCCTTGAGCGGAGGAGTCTTCAGCGGGTCGGGAGCAGACGGGCGCACGACGTCTTGAGCCATGCCTGGACTCTAGCCCGGAAAAGGGCGCCGCGCGAAGGCTCGCGAAGGCGCGCGAAGGCGCGCGAAGGCGCGCGAGGGCGCGCGAGGGCGCGCGAGGGGCAGAGCCTTCAGGCCGAGGGCGACTCTTCGGTCTTCGCGCCCCGGGCGCGCCACCACTCGACCACCATCGGCATCACCGAGAGGATGACGATCCCGACGACGATGAGCTCGAAGCGCTCCTTCACGAACGGGATCTGTCCCAGCAGGTAACCGGAGCCCAGCATCAACGAGACCCACGCGACGGCGCCGATCACGTTGTAGACGATGAACGTGCGGTAGTTCATCGCGCCCGCGCCGGCGACGAACGGCGCGAAGGTGCGGACGATGGGGACGAAGCGCGCGAGCACGATGGTCTTCGGGCCGTACTTCTCGAAGAACTTGTGGGTCTTCTCGAGGTGCTTCCGGTTGAAGAGGCGCGACTTCTCGCCCTTCATCACGCGCGGGCCGATGGCCTTGCCGACCTGGTAGTTGACGGTGTCGCCGATCACCGCGGCGGCGATGAGCCCGACCGCGAGAAGCGCCGGATTCAAGAAGCCGCGGGACGCCACGGCGCCGGCCGCGAAGAGCAGCGAGTCGCCGGGCAAGAACGGCATGATCACGAGGCCCGTCTCGACGAAGACGATCGCCATCAGGATGGCGTAGGTCGTGTTGCCGTGATCGACCGTGAACTGATCGAGGTTCTTGGTCAGGCTGCGGAAGATTTCGAGAAGCTGGTGCATGACGCGCTGACCACGCTCGTAGACCGGCAGATCCGCGACGTCGAGCCCAAAGCCCAACGCACGCGGCCGACACGCTCTACGAGGTCGGCGACGGCGGCTTGCTGCGACCGGTTGGCGTGGTGCCCGGCAGACCGGGCGCCGTGGGCTCGTCGCTCATGCCAAGCTCGTCCTCGTCCGGCTCGGCGGCGCCAGGCGCAGCGCCTGTGGGAGCCGCGGCGCCGCGACCACCCGTGACGAGGCGACCGAGGGCGGGGATCTCTTCGGTCGACGAGTCGACCTGGTCCTCGATCTTGATGAGGACCGCGGTGATGTTGTCCTCGCCACCGTGCTCGTTGGCGCGTGCAATGAGGTTCCGGCACGCCTCGCCGATGTCGGCGGCGGAGCTGACGATGCGAAGGATCTCGTCGTCCTGCACCATGCCGGAGAGGCCGTCGGAGCAGAGGCAGTAGACGTCGCCCGGGCGCGGGTCATCGTGCTGGATGTCGACGACGACCTGGTCCTGCATGCCGAGCGCGCGCGTGATGACGTTCTTCGGGAGCTCGCTGCGCTGCTCCTCGGTGAGGTCGGGCATCGCCAGCAGGTAGTCGTTGATGAGCGAGTGATCGCGCGTGAGCAGCTGGATGGCACCGGAGCGCACGCGATAGCAGCGCGAGTCACCGACGTGGCCGATGTACATGCGGTTCTTGCGCGGGCTGAACATCGCCCCCACGACCGTCGTACCCATGCCGTGGTACTCGCGCGAGCGGGTCGAGCGCTCGAAGATCTGGCGGTTCGCCACGCGGAT
>JAYTOQ010000777.1:0-6520 GCA_043747665.1 Polyangiaceae bacterium
GTTCGCCGTGCCCTGCCTGGAGGCCCTCGTCGAGATCGCCGAGGTGGTCGGCGTGGTGTGCCAGCCCGACCGGCCGCAAGGTCGCGGCCTCGAGCTCACCGCGCCGCCGGTGAAGAAGCGCGCGCTCGAGCTGGGGCTCAACGTGGTGCAGCCGACGAAGCTCAGGACCGGCGAGTTCGCGGCATGGCTCCGCGAGCAGAAGGTCGACGTGGCGCTGGTCGTCGCTTACGGGCGCATCCTCCCGCAAGACGTGCTCGATGCGCCGCGGCTCGGATGCGTGAACGTTCATGCGTCGCTGCTGCCGAAGCTGCGCGGCGCTGCGCCGATCACGTGGGCGGTGGTGCGCGGCGAGCCGGAGACGGGCGTGACGCTCATGCAGATGGACATCGGCATGGACACCGGCGCGATGCTGGAGCAGTTCGCGACGCCCATCACCGACGACGAGACCGCGGGCGAGCTCTCCGAGCGTCTGTCGGCGATCGGCGCGCTCGCGGCGCGCAAGGGCCTGCCCACGTACGTGAGCGGCGGATACAAGGCGGTCCAGCAGGACCACGCCAAGGCGACGATGGCGCCGATTCTCAAGAAGGAAGACGGGCGCATCGACTTCGGCAAGGCAGCGCGCGCCGTCCACGATCACGTGCGCGGCATGACGCCGTGGCCGGGGGCGTCGACCACCGCGCGCGGCAAGACGGTGAAGGTCCACGCGACGCGCGTGACCGATGTGCCGCACGGAAAGGCCGAGCCCGGCACCGTGGTCTTCGCGGACAAGACGCGGGTCGTGGTGGCGTGCGGCGAGCGCGGCGTCGAGCTCACGCGCATCCAGCTCGAAGGCAAGAAGGCCATCGGGGCGGGCGACTGGTTCCTCGGCCGCGGCATCGCCGAAGGTGAGCGTCTGGGCTGATTTTTCGGGCGATTTCTGGCGATTTCTGGCTGAGGACGACTGCCCTCAGGGAAAATTCGGCGCGCTCGGACGTATCAGCGGGCATGAAGCTCTCGTCCTTCGCTTTTCTTCTCTCGGCGTTCGCGCTCGGCGCCTGCGCATCCTCGACCCCGACTGGCGTGCCGTCGCAGGAGTCCGATCCCTCGCAGCCCGGAGCGGTGGTACCGGCGCAGCCCGGCGACGGACGACCGCCCAATCATGATGGCGGCGCGGGCGGGACCACGAGCAGCAGCAGCTCGAGCAGCAGCTCCGGTAGCTCGGGCGCCAGCAGCAGCGGTAGCAGCGGTAGCAGCGGTAGCAGCGGTAGCAGCGGCAGCAGCGGTAGCAGCGGTAGCAGCGGCAGCAGCGGCAGCTCCGGAGGCCCCCCGCCCCCGCCGCCGCCGCCCCCGCCCGCCGTGACCGAGCAGTGCACGCCGATCGGCACCGCGTGCACGGTCGGCGGCGGCATGGAGTACTGCATCACGTACACGGGCGGCGTCTGCTCGAAGATCGTCTACAAGCACGCCGGCAAGACCTACGCATGCAGCAGCGGCGCAAGCTGCGGCGGCGACTGCACGGCCGCCTACTATCAGGCGTACACGGCCTGCCAGGACGCGGTCGGCGCCTGCAACGACCTCGCGGGCTGCTGCAACGTCATCGCGGACGCGTACTACCCGTCTTGCGCGCAGACGTACAAAGGCTACGCCGGCCAGCCGTACGGCGACGTCTCGTGCAAGTCGACGCTGCAGAGCTACCGCTCGTCGAACCTCTGCCCCTGAGCGCCGCGCGAGAAGGCGAAACTCGACCGGTCGGGGCTTGCCTTTTGCTCAGGGAGCGCGAAAGTTCGTGATCCCTCGTGGTGTCGAAAGCGAACGCACGCTCTACCTCTCGCTCCGCCCCTCGCTCGGCGAGAGTGACACGCGCCGTCGAGCCGCTCGCGGATCCGCTGGCCGCGTTTCATCCCGCCGTCCGCGAGTGGTTCCGCGCTGCGCTCGGCGAGCCGACGCGCTCGCAGGCGCTCGCATGGCCGCATATCGCGAAGGGCGACACCACGCTCTTGCTTGCGCCCACGGGCTCGGGCAAGACGCTCGCGGCGTTCCTCTCGGCCATCGATCGTTTGGCGCAAGAGCCCGAGCTCGCCGACCGTCACGACCGCTCGCGCTTGCGCGTCCTCTACGTATCGCCGTTGAAGGCGCTCGCGGTCGACGTCGAGCGCAACCTCCGCGCGCCGCTCGCGGGCGTCGCGGAAGCCGCGGCTCGGCTCGGGACGCCGTTGCGACGGCTCGAGGTGGCGGTCCGCACCGGCGACACGCCCACCGCCGAGCGCGCCAAGATGCTGCGGTCGCCGCCCGACATCCTCATCACGACCCCCGAGTCGCTCTACCTCCTGCTCACGTCGTCGCAGCGCGAGCTGCTCACGTCGGTCGACACGGTTATCATCGACGAGATCCACCAGTTGGCCGCGAGCAAGCGCGGCGCGCATCTGTTCCTGTCGCTCGAGCGCTTGCAGGCGATGCGTCCCGAGCTGCCCCTCCAGCGCATCGGTCTCTCGGCGACGCAGAAGCCGCTCGACGAGATCGCGCGCCTCCTCGGTGGCTTCGACGCGACGTCGACGACATCCTCGGCGTCCTCGTCAGCCAAGGCGAAGGGGCGCGCGCTCTCGCCTCGCCACGTCGCGATCGTCGATGCATCGGCGAAGAAGGCGCTCTCCATCACCGTCGAGGTGCCGCCTCCCCTCCCCGTGGACCTGGAAGCGCGCCTCGCCGGGCCGCTCGGCGACGAGGAGGCCGATTCGGACGCGCGCAGCATCTGGCCGCAGGTCCACGCGCGCCTGGTGGAGCGAATCCGCGCTGCGCGGTCGACGATGATCTTCGTCAACAGCCGTCGCCTCGCCGAGCGGCTCGCCACGGCGCTCAACGAGACCGCGGGCGAGGAGATCGCGCTCGCTCACCACGGCTCGGTCGCGAAGGACAGCCGGCGCGCCATCGAGGAGCGTCTCAAGGCCGGCGAGCTGCCGGCCATCGTCGCCACGTCGTCGCTCGAGCTCGGCATCGACATGGGCGCCGTCGACCAGGTCATCCAGGTCGAGGCGCCGCCGTCCGTCGCCTCGGGCATCCAGCGCATCGGTCGCGCGAGCCACCATGTCGGCGGCGTTCCGTCCGGCGTCCTCGTCCCCAAGCACAAGCACGATCTGCTCGCGTGCGCGGCTGCCGCCGCCGGCATCGAGAGCGGCGACGTCGAGGAGACCTACTACGCGCGCAATCCGCTCGACGTGCTCGCGCAGCAGATCGTGGCCATCGCCGCGGTGGGCATTCCGCGCGCGCCCAAGGCACTTCGACCCGAGAAAACAGGGCGATCGCGCAGGGGGCCCGCCAAGCTCGCCAAGCTCGCCAAGGAAGAGGAGCGCGAGGTCGAGACCGACGTCGAGGACATCTGGGCGCTCGTGCGCCGCGCCGCGCCCTTCGCCGAGCTGCCGCGAGCGAGCTTCGAGGGCGTCCTCGACATGCTCGCGGGTCGTTACCCGAGCGACGAGTTCTCCGATCTGCGCGCGCGCATCACGTGGGACCGCACGCGTGGCGTCGTCACCCCGCGCGCCGGCTCAAAGCGGCTCGCCATCCAGAACGCGGGCACCATCCCCGACCGTGGACTCTACGGAGTCTTTATTCAGGACGGCACCGACAAAGGCGACCGCGAAAGCGACGGCGCAAACGGCAAAGGCGGTGACGGCTCGAGCACGAGCAGCGCACGCAAGAACAAGTCGAGCCGTCGCGTCGGCGAGCTCGACGAGGAGATGGTCTTCGAGCTCCGCGAGGGCGAGGTATTCCTCCTCGGCGCTTCGTCGTGGCGCACCGAGCAGATCACGCGGGACCGCGTCCTCGTCACGCCCGCCGCCGGCATCCCGGGAAAGATGCCGTTCTGGCACGGCGATCGCGCGGGCCGCACCATCGCGTTCGGCGAGCGCATCGGGAAGCTGACGCGCGTGATCGCCGGTCTCTCGCCCGCCGAGGGCGCCGCCCTCCTCATGAAGGAGCACCACCTCGACGCGCGCTCCGCCGGCGACCTCGTCGCGTACGTGAAGGACGAGGTGAAGGCGGCGGGCGTGGTCCCGAGTGATCGCACCATCGTCGTCGAGCGCGTCCCCGACGAGCTCGGCGATCTCCGCATCTGCCTGCTCACGCCGTTCGGAAGCCGCGTGCACCAGCCCTGGGCGATGGCGGCGCTCCGCAAGCTCCGCGACGCGCGCGCGGGCGACATCGAGGCGGTCGCGACCGACGACGGCATCGTGTTCCGCGTCCCCGGCGGAGAGGAGCCGCCACCCGTGGATCTCCTCTTCCCTTCCCCCGACGAGATCGAGGACGTCGTGACGCGCGAGCTCGGTGGCTCGTCCCTCTTCGCTGCGCGCTTCCGGGAGGCAGCCGCCCGCGCGCTACTGCTCCCGCGCCAGCACGTCGGCAAGCGCACACCGCTCTGGGCGCAGCGAAAGCGCGCGGCCGACCTCCTTGCCGTCGCGCAGCAGTACCCGTCGTTCCCGATCGTCCTCGAGACGTATCGCGAGTGCCTCCGCGATGCGTTCGATCTCCCCGCGCTCGTCGACGTGCTGCGCGCCGTCGAGTCGCGCAAGATCCGCGTGACCACCATCGACGTGACGACGCCGTCACCGATGGCGGCATCACTGCTGTTCTCGTTCGTCGGCAACTTCATCTACGACGAGGACGCGCCCGCCGCCGAGCGCCGCGCGCAGGCGTTGACCATCGATCACGCGCAGCTCCGTGAGCTGCTCGGCGAGACCGAGCTCCGAAAGCTCCTCGACGCCGACGTCGTGCTCGAGCACGGGCGGCAGCTCCAGCGCCTCGATCGTCCGCTGCGCCACGCCGATGCGCTGCACGATCTGCTGCTGTGGCTCGGTGATCTCACGGGCGACGAGATCCGCCGTCGTGCCGACACCCCGTCGACCACCGACGGCGGGACGCCGCGTCCGCCCATCGACGAGAAGACGGTGGCGGGATGGATCGAGACGCTGGTCCGCGATCGACGCATCGTCCGCGTACGCATCGCAGGTGAAGAGCGCTACCTCGCGGTGGAGGACGTCGCGCGCTATCGCGATGCGCTGGGCGTCGTCCTCGAGCGCGGGCTGCCGGAGGCGTTCCTCGGCGCCACCAAGGATGCGCTCACGTCGCTGGTCGCCAGGTATGCGCGGACGCATGGCCCCTTCACCGCCGGCGACGTCGCGGCGCGCTGGGGGCTCGGCGAGGCGTCGGTCATCACCGCGCTCGATCACCTGATCTCCACGAGCAAGGTGGTGACGGGCACGTTCTTGCCTTCGTCGGCAGCCACGCGCGCGCGCGGGCGCAGCTCGGGATCGCCGCTCGAATACTGCGATTCCGAGGTACTGCGCGTCCTCAAGCGGAAGACGCTCGCGCGCCTCCGCAAGGCCATCGAGCCGGTGAGCGCCGACGTGTTCGCGCGCTTCCTCTGCGACTGGCAGGGCATCGTCGCGCCCGACGACGCGCGCGCGCAGCGACTCGCGGCGGCGCCCGTCGAGGCGCTCCTCCGTGCCATCGCGCAGCTCGAGGGCTGTCCCATCCCCGCGTCGGTGCTCGAGACCGAGGTGCTGCCCGCACGCGTGCCCGGCTATCGCTCGTACATGCTCGATCAGCTCCTCGCGACCGGCGAGGTGGTGTGGGCCGGCATCGAGCCGATCGGCGCGCACGACGGGCGCATCGCGCTCTATCGCGCCGATCGCGAGCCGCTGCTCGCGCGCAACGCGCCGACCGCCGACGCCACGCCGAGCACCGCGCTCCACGCGACGCTCCGCGAGCTCTTCGAGAAGCGCGGCGCGCTCTTCTTCGCCGAGGTCAAGCGCAGCGTGCAGACGTATCCCGCGGAGCTCCTCGCGGCGCTCTGGGATCTCGTGTGGGCCGGCGAGATCACCAACGACACGCTGGAGCCACTCCGCACGCTCGGAGTCCGCAGCGAGCGGCGCGGTCGTCCTCTGCCTCGTCCTGCCAATCGCGGACCGGCCGGCAGCGAAGGTCGCTGGTCGCTGCGCCGATCGCGCTGGGAGCGCGTGCCCTCCAGTACCGAGCGCGCCACCGCCATCGCGCGCGCGATGATGGAGCGCTACGGCATCGTGCTCCGCGAGGCCGCGCAAGCGGAGGGCCTGCCCGGCGGCTTCGCGAACGTCTACGACGTGTACCGCGCGCTCGAGGATCAAGGACGCGTGCGTCGCGGCTACTTCGTCGCCGAGCGCGGCGCCACGCAGTTCGCGCTCCCCGGCGCCGAGGAGCGCCTCCGCACGAAGCGTCCCGACGACGAGGACGCACGCACGCTCGTCATCGGCGCCACCGATCCGGCGAATCCTTGGGGGTCTCTCCTCCCCTGGCCCCGCGAAGGTGGCGATGCGGCGCCCACCCGCTCGCCGCAGCGCGTGCCCGGCGCGCGCGTCATCATGCACGACGGCAAGCTCCTCGCGTGGCTGGGTCGCGGCGGGTCGAGCATGGTGACGTTCCTCCCCAAGGACGAGCCCGACGCCACCCACGCCGCCAAGGCGCTCGGCGAAGCGCTCGTCGGCATCGCGAAGCGTCGCGCGCGCATCGCGCT
>JAYTOQ010000778.1:0-1944 GCA_043747665.1 Polyangiaceae bacterium
TGTAAAGTACATAAAATCGCTCGATTGTCATGCGAAGCTGATCGTCTCCGACGATCGGGCGTTCGTCGGCTCCGAGAACATGTCGGCGAACTCGATCGACGCCAACCGCGAGGTCGGCCTCATCGTGTCGAATCCGCCTTCGGTCGCGCCCATCGAGAAGCAGTTCGAGGCCGACTGGGCGAGCGCCACCGTCGCGCCCTGACCTCGTGAGCCGCCGCCACGGCGCCCCTACGGCACCGAGAGATAGATGGTCGGATCGGGCGCCGGGCGACACACGCGGCCACGGCAGGTACGCGGGCGGCACTTGAGGCCGGAGGTGGTCCATTCGCTGTTGGGGAACGACGCGCTCGTGCTGCGGATGCACACGCAGTCACCCCCGATGCTCGCGCGGAACGTGGCTCCGGGCGCAAGACGGCCGTCGAAGAGCATGCGGTTGTTGCCGCTGTCGCAGGGGGCGGTGAGTCCCTCCGCGAGCTGGACGCGGACCTCGACGCTGCTCGCGGACGTGAGCACCACAGGGGCGCTCTCGCTGGCGCGCAGTCCGCTCGATGCGGTGGCGAGCGCCGTCGCGACCGAGAGGCCGGTCGCGATTCGCATAAGAGAGGAAGCGCGGCAACTCACGAGAATGACGGTAGCACCGCGATCGAGCCTCGGCAGCCCGCTGGCGGCAGCCTGAAGCAAACTTACCGCCGACCCGTTCGTCCATTCTGCCGCTCACGATCGTTCCCCGGACACGAGCCGTCTCGGCTTGGAGGTGTCCTCATGCGTACTTCACTCGTCGTCTTCGGCTCATCGCTTCTCGTCGTGGTTGCGTCCGGGTGCGGTGGCGCCGTCCGCGACGGCACCACCGGCTCCGCGCTCGCTGCCTCGGCGCTCGCGGGCACCTGGGACCTCACGGCCACGCCGACGTCGCGCTCGGCCTCCACGTCCGGCTCGCTCGTCATCGCGCCGTCGCGTATCGCCCTCACCATGGGCGGAAACACGCTGGAGCTCGAAGGCCGTGGCTCGGCGATCACGCTGAGGTCGAGCCCCGACGTCCATGTCGCCCACGAGCCGGCGCCCCTCGACACCGGTGCGCTGCCGCTCGACGTCGGCGGCATCTGGCACGCCGCAAGCGCAGACGGCGCCGAGCAGTGCCATGCGCGCCTCGCGTCGAGCGCCTTCAGCGCCGACTGCTCGACCATCGACACCGGCGGCTGGGGCCTGGGACTCCATGGCTCCGTGCACGGAACGCGTGCGCTCTCGCTCGCGTCGAGCTTCGGCGACCTCGGTGGCGCGTGGACCATCATCCAGGGCGACGTGAGCTGCACCGCGGTGTTCGAAGGCAACGATTTTTCCTTGAGCTGCATCCGCGACGGTGTGCTCACCGGGTCGCTCTTCGCGCATGTGATGGACTCGCTCGCAAGCGGCACGTCCAGCGCCGGGCTCGAGTTCGCGGCGCGGCGTCGCGGGCCGGCGGGCTGAGACGTGGTGGCCCTCCGCGCGCACCTGCTCACGGTGCTCGTTGCCGCGGCCGGCGCTTCGGCGGCGGTATCGGTGCGCGAATTCGAGCCGACTTCGCGCGTCGACGTACGCTCGTCACGTGGCGAGGGCCATGGGCCGGTGGCATGGATCGTTACGCCGCCCGGTCCACGTGCTGCCGTTGCGGAAGCCTCGGCGACCGCCACGACGGCGCTCGCGCTCGCCTCGCTCGCCGGCCACGAGCTCGATGAGCTCCGCGCCGCTCTCGAGACCCTCGCGTCCCGGCTCGGAGGCGCGGGCGAATCCGTTCGGCGACGACCTCGATGACGGCCCGCCCGGCGAGGCGATGGCCGCCGTCCGACGCTCGCTCGCGCCGGCGCTCACGGCGGCGCATCATCTCGTGACGCGAACGCAGACGTCGGCGGACGGAACGTTCGCGATCGTGCTCGGCGCGAGCTGCGACGAGGCCCCGGCTCGCGCGAC
>JAYTOQ010000779.1:0-2049 GCA_043747665.1 Polyangiaceae bacterium
CGCGTCCTCTTCCGGAGCGGCGCCGTGTTCCTCGAGGACGTCTTCAAGGACACCCCGAAGATGGCCGAAGCCGTGAACCGGCTGCTCGTGGTCGGCTTCTACCTGCTCAATCTCGGATACGCGGCGCTCATCATGAAGGCCTACGGCGCCAACACCGCCGTCGAGGCTGCGGAGGTACTCGCGTGGAAGCTCGGCGCGCTCCTCATCTCGCTCGGCGCCATGCACTTCTTCAACATGTACCTCTTCTTCCGCATCCGCCGCCGCAGCCAGCTCGCCTCGCTCCCGCCCCCGGTCGCACCGCAGATGCGCCTGCCCGCACCGCAGATGCGCCCCGGTTGGACCGCGGAGCAATCGGCGTACGCTCAAATCCCCGTCGCCGCGCCCTGAGCCAAAATGCAACGCCTCACCGTCCTCTACGATGGCACCTGCGCGCTCTGCATCCGGTGCCGTGACTTCCTCGCGACGAGCCCTACGCTCGTCCCACTCGAGCTCCTCGCTTGCCAGTCGCGCGAGGCACGCGAACGCTACGGCAGCGTGCCGTGGCTCGGCGAGGAGCTCGTCGTCGTCAGCGACGAGGGCGACGTCTGGGTCGGGCCCGCCGCCTTCCTCGTCGCGATGTGGGCGCTCGCCGACTACCGCGAGTGGTCCTATCGCCTCAGCGGGCCCGCGTTCGCGCCGCTGGCGGAGCGCTTCTTCGTGGCGCTCTCGGCGCGGCGTCGCCGCATCGCCAGCTTCTTCGCCAAGCCCCGCTGCGAGGATGGCGACGTCTGCACGCTGGACCACGCCCCTCGACGCGCCTATCGCTAGGTCGATGACTCGCGCGACACGTGCCACGACGCGTGCCCCGGCCGCCACGAAAGGCGAAGAGACGCGCGACCGCATCCACGCGGCCGCGCTCTCGCTTTTCCGGAAGAAGGGCTTCGACGGCACGACCATGCGCGACGTCGCCGCCGCCGCAAACGTCGCTCCTTCCGCCGCGTACTACTACTTCCCCTCGAAAGAGGCGCTCGTCCTCGCCTACTACGAGCGAACCAACGCGAAGAGCATCGAGCAGACCGAGGCCGTCTTCGCTGGCACCGACGACGTCCGCGCCCGGCTCGGTGCCGCCTTCCACGCCAAGCTCGACGTGCTCGCGCGCGATCGCAAGCTCCTCTCCGGCCTCTTCCGCAGCATCGCCGACCCCAGCGCCGACGTATCGATCTTCGGCGACCGCACGCGCGTCGTTCGCGACGACAGCATCCTCCTCTTCGATCGCGCCATCGCTCCGTCACCCGAGATCGCCGCGCTCGATCCCGGCGCTCGCCGCGTCGTCGTGCTCGCCCTCTGGAGCCTGCACATGGGCGTCATACTGTTCTTCATCCACGACGACTCGCCGAAGCAGCACAAGACCCGCGCGCTCGTGGATCGCACCCTCGACCTCGTCGTCGGCCTCCTCCCGCTCGCGCCACAGCTGGCGCCCATGTTCGGCGACGCAATCGGCTCGATCCTCGCAGACGCCGGCCTCCTCGGCCCCGCCGCATCTTGGCGCCCGGGCGCACAAAAGGTAGAGGAAAGGCCATGAGCGACAGCATCGAATCGCACCAGAAGGAAGTCCGCCGCTTCCCGCCGTCGAAGGAGTTCTCTGCGAAGGCGCTCGTGCAATCGCACGCCGCGTATCGATCGATGTACGACCTCTCGCTCTCGGATCCCGAGACGTTCTGGCGCGAGAACACCCAGGACCTCGTCTTCCGCACGCCGTGGAAGACGTTCTCGGAGTGGAATGTCGCAACTCCTGAGCGCGCGAAGTTCTTCGTCGGTGCGACGCTCAACCTCACCGAGAGCTGCCTCGATCGCCACCTCACGACGAGCGCCCGTACGCGCGCCGCCATCGTCTTCGAAGGCGAGCCAGGCGACGTCCGCACCATCACGTACTTCGAGCTCCATCGTGAGGTGGTCCGCCTCTCCGCGGCGCTGCTCGACATGGGCGTGAAGGCCGGCGACCGCATCGCCATCTACATGGGCATGGTCCCCGAGACCGCCGTCGCCATGCTGGCGTGCGCGCGCATCGGC
>JAYTOQ010000780.1:0-12012 GCA_043747665.1 Polyangiaceae bacterium
GGTTCATCTTGTCGGCGAACATCCGCCCCGGCTCGTAGGCGCCGTGCTCGCGGTGGCGACGTGGGTTGTGACGATGTTCGTGTCCGTGCGGCAGCAGGATATCCTCGCCCCGGGCTTCGACGCGCGCGCGCACAATCTCCTGGTCGCCACCAACTGGCTCCGCACCGCCTCGGGGACGGCGCGGGGCGCGATTCTCCTGTGGGTCATCGCCGTGATGACGAAGACGCGAGGATGACCTTCGGACAGGACAGTCTCGGCGCGCCTCAACGCCCCTCGCACGCCCGCCTCGTCACCTCGTGACGATAAGCAAAGAGCCGCTCGAGCTCACGCCGTGCGAAGGCCCCCCCCAAGACCCGGCCGAGCGCCCCGAACGGGAGCTCGTACTCGATGTCGTCGGTCAGCGTGGATGCGTGAGGGCCCTGTGGCGTGACGACGTGCCTGTGGAGCCAGCTCGCGAAAGGCCCCCGGTTCATCTTGTCGGCGAACATCCGCCCCGGCTCGTAGGCGACGTGCTCGGCCTCGATGGTCTGCCAAATGGGACCGATCTTGGTGCGGAGTACGACCCGTGTGCCCACGGCGAGCGAAGCAGGCGGCGTCACAATCTCGGTGGTCTGCCACGGGGGCTGAAGGCGTTCGAACGCGTCCTTCGCTTCGTGGAACGCGAAGACGGTCTCCGCGCTTGCCGCGATGAGGCTCTCCTTCACAAATCGCATGGGGTCAGGGTCTTTTCCGCTCTGCCGGTTGCTCTTGGACGATGCCCAGGAGCAGCCCGGCGGCGGCGACGCCACTCGTCAGTGCGCCCTCGACGCGCGAGCCATTCACCCAGTCGCCGCACACCGCAAGGCGTGCGCTCGGATCGAAGAGCGCGCCCTGATGTTCAGGCAGGTGGCCCTGGGCGTAGCGCCAACGGTGGGCGCGGACTGAGAGAACGTCGGGGCGCTCGGCCAAGCCGCGCGCGTGGAAAAACGATTCCGTCAGCATGCGCCCCACGGCGTCCGGCTCGTCGTCGAGGTGCGCCTCGGACCACGCCGCCGACGCGTGGAGCAGCCAGCGCTCCTCACGGACCTCGAGGCCTTGTACCGCGCCCGCGCGGCCTGGTTTGCTCGCTTCGCGGGTCGCCCACGCGACGGGGCCTTGCCCGTCTTCGAACACATCGCCGCCGAGATCGCCGATGCCACGAGCCGTGAGCATCACGGCCCAGCACGGCGTCTGCGTTATCGACGAAGCCACGCGGGCGAGCTTGCCATGGGCCGCGTCGAGCAGGAGAGCCGCCTGCGCGGCCGGCAACGAGACCACGAGCGCGTCCGCGACGAGGGCTGGCAGTGCGTTGCCGTCCGGTCCCGTCGCCAGGATCGACCACTGCCGGTCGTCTGCCCGCGAAAGGCCCGTCACGAGGATTCCCTGTTGGACCTCCAGCCCTTTCGCAAGGTGGGCCGCCAGCGCCCCCATCGACGGCGTTCCGACCCACCACGTCGACGCCTTGCGCGGTCGCGCCCCGCCGGTCTGAACGAGCCGCGGAGTCCAGCGCGCGACCACCCCGTCCAACTCCCAGGACGCCACGTGCCGCTCGAGCCACTCGCTGCGTGCGGTGAAGAACTGTGCGCCATGGTCAAACATCGCGTCGCCCTCGCGGCGGCTCGTGGCGCGCCCCCCGGGGCGGCGACCTTTATCGACCACCGTGACCGCCCATCCGTGGTCGGCGAGCGTCCGCGCACAGGCGAGGCCCGCTAGCCCCGCGCCCACGACGACGACCCGAACGGGTTGCCCGCAGGCAGGCGCGGCGCATCGGCGTGCATACTCCGACACGTTCAGGCGACGGGCATGGTCGCTCGTTGCGCGGGGCCGCACGGTACCGAAGACGGGGCGCTCCGGTACGAAGGGGCGATCGAACTGGCCCAGGCACCACAGGATGCCGCCGAAGGAGGCCGGATCCCGCCCGTCGAGCGCGTAGCGGTGGTTTAGATCGATGAGCATCTGGAGGGCCGTCGCCGGGTCCCGCGTCCACGCCACCATGGCTTTGCCCCACGTCATGCGCACGTTGTTGTGGAGCTCGCCGTGCACGCGGAGGCTACCTTGCGCCGCGTCCCATAGCGCGTCGCCCGTCCGGCCGCGCGCCAGCGTCTCCCACGACGGCGTCATCGGTCGGGGGTCGTGCGCGTGGGAGGACAGCGACGCCCGCGCCCAATCTGGAAGCGCAGCGAGCGTGTCGAGGGCGGGCGCAAAGGCGGCGAACGCATAAGCAAGCTCGCGCCAGGTGAGGAGCTCATCCAGGTACTTGTCGGCGCCACGTCCCCCGACCTTCGCGACCTCACGCGCGAGTCTCAACGGCGAGACGTGTCCGTAGTGGAGATAGGCGGACATCCGGCTGACGCCGTGGCCTGCTGGCGCCAGCGGGTCGTTGCGCGTTCGATGATAGTCGTTCAGCGCGCCCGCGACGAATGCGGTGAATCTCGCGTATCCCGCGACGCTTCCTCCGCGCGTGTGAGCCACGGGGCCGACGGAGTGATCGATGGCGGCACGTGCCACGAGCGCGGCTGTATCCATCGTCTCGGGGTCCACAGGAGTGAAGGGCAACTCGGGGGCGACCATCGCGAAAGAGGGCTCGACGTCCACCCACGGGACGTCGACTCGGGCCGCGCGTAGCGCTTTCGTCGCGCGTTCAAACGCGAAAGCACGGTCGTATGCCCGACCGACGACCTTCATCGGCACGACACAGGCCGTGTCTACGGCAGCGACGAGCGCGTGCTCCGCGAGCGCCACGGTCCATCCGCGGAGCGGCTCGAGCGGGAAGTCCTCCGTGACGACGGCGAGCGCCCTCTCCGCCAAGGTTCGAAGGTGCGGGCCGCGGGAAAGAGGCCGCTCGACGTGAAGGGCGTAGGGAATGCCCCGGGCGGCGAGCTCGCGCGCGACGTCGCGCGCGCCCTCCAGGATGAACGTGGTGTGGCGATCGCTCGCGTACGGGTAACGCTCGGATACGGCGTGGTAGACAAGGAGTGGTAGGCGCCGCGCGTTGGCGAGGGAGAGCGCAGCGTCGAGCGCTGGATTTTCGTGGGCGCGCACCGCCGTCCGCATCCAGTAGAGGACAAATCGACCCGACTCGTTTTCCGTTCGCGAGCCGATGCGCCGCGTGCGCTCCTGCAGGTGGGGCGGCAGCACGCTCATGGCCGAGCTAGGAAGTACCCGCGCGGCAGGGCGCTACGCCGGCCAGGGCGCCGAAGTCGGCGCGCCCCTGCGGCGACGTCACAGAGAGCGCGCGACCCGCGAGCGCCGCGTGATGGTTGCGCGCGGCGCGATGGATGGTGTGCCCTTCCGGCATTCGTGCGAGGTTTTGGGCCGCCCTCGCCGCCACGGCAAGGGGAAAAGTATCGGGCCGGCTTGCCCGGCGCGGCCGACGGGCCCTAAAAGCGCGCGACGGAATGAGCATCTTCCGCGAACGCCTCGATGCACGCCGCGTGGACGAGTCCGGCCGACGGTGGCTCTTCGTGCCCTACGACCAACTGACCGACGCCGTGGGGCCTCTGTCGCGCGCGCCCCCGCGCGAGCTCGTCATCGTGCTCGTCGAGTGCCCGGGCAAGGCGGCGCGGCGGCCATACCACAAGCAGAAGCTTGCGCTCGTTCTCACGAGCCTGCGCCACTTCGCGCTCGAGCAGGCCGACCGCGGCGTGGCGGTGCGGCACGTGGTGGCCCGATCCTACGCGACCGCGCTCGTGCCTGCCCCACTTCGGCCCCTTCGAGGACGCGATGTCGTCGCGCTCGCGCAGCCTGTTCCACTCGCGGATCGCGCCGCTCTTGAACCTCCAGCGCCTGAGCGCGCACCGGGTGCTAAGCGATGTGCTCGCGATGGACCTGCCACTGCCGAGCCAGGAGGGCTTCGTCCGGCAGGTACTCGGCTGGCGCGAGTTCGTGCGCCACGTCCACGAGGCGACCGACGGCTTCCGCGTCGTGCGCGGCGTGTACAGTCGAGCGGGCCGGACTGCAGCTCGCGCATCTCCTTTCTCGGCGCGGCGCGCCCTCTTCCGCCCGTGTTCTGGGGGAGGCGCTCGGGCCTCGCGTGCCTCGACGAGGTCGTCGCCGGCGTCTGGCAGGACGGCACGAGCCACCACATCACGCGCCTGATGGTGCTCTCCCAGCACCATGGCCGGTCCCGCAGGGCACGCGCAGTGCCGACTCTCGCGTTGCAGGGTTCAGGGACCGCCGTTGACAGCATCGAACGCCGCCCGGGCGTCGAACGGCTCGCCCAGGGCGTCGAGATGCTCGTAGAGCGTCGCCAGGTAGAGGCCGAGAGACAGGAAGCCGGTGTCGATGCGTGACCCCGTCTCCTGGCACCGAACGAAGACGTCCTGGAACTTTTGCTGAAAGTCCTTCAGCAAGAAGCGTACGGCGCGCTGCTGACCCTCGCCGAACTGGGAACGGATCGCGTCCTCGGCCTTGGCGAGCCCCAGCGCGGCGAGTCCCTCACGAAAGAGGACGTCATCGCCCAGGTAGAATCCGCGATAGAGCGCGCGCACGGCACGGCGGAACTCAGGGCTCCAATCCGCGAGGGCGCCACTCGGATTCCAGGAGAGCGCGTTGCCCTCTTCGCAGAAGCGCTCGAGCCGGAGGTCGAGCAGCACCAAACCGTCGCTGAAGACCTGATGAAAGTAGAGCTCAAGGAGGTGTTGACCCCGCGTTCCCGCGTTCCTGGGCATCGCGCTGGCGAAGGAGGTGTCTCTGGCGACGATTCGAATCGGTAGGCCAGCGCGCTTGAGCGAGCCGCTGCGATGGGCGGTTGCCCGTTCGAACTCATCCGAGCTTCGGTAGAGGGACGCGAGGTGACGGACCTCCTTGAGGAGGGGCCCGGCCGGCACGACACGAAAGAAAGACGGCGAGAGGAGGTCGAGGAAGGGGCGCCACTCCGTCCGCTTTATCAAGCTCCACAGCATGGGTTCGTGCTCGTCTCAGGGGTTTGCAGTGAAGCTGTTCATCAGACCGATGCGAGGTGCTACCGGGAGCGCACCGTGCCGAGCCCGCCGTCGACACCGAAGACCTGCCCTGTGATCCACGCCACCTGAGGATCGACGAGCCATGCTAGAAGCGAGGCGACGTCGTCCGGCTCCCCTACCCGCCCGAGCGGGTGCATCGCCTCCGAGGTCTTGCGCGAAGCCTCGTTCTCGACGATGCGAGCGCTCAGCTTCGTGCGTACAAGGCCGGGCGCGACGACGTTGACTCGAACATTGCGTGGTGCGTAGCTGGCCGCCGAAGCAAGAGCAAGGCCGATCACGCCGGCCTTGGCCGCGGCGATGGCGTCGTGATTCGAGAGACCGTCTGCCGCCGACGTGAGATGCGCCGGTTTGAGGAGGAGACGGCGTGCGCTTGGTCGCAGGGCAACGTCTCGACGGCAGCTCGCACGGCCGTCCCGTCGCGACCGGCGAGTACGATCGTGGCGCCCCGTGCCGCCAGGCGCAGCGAGAGGGCCGTACCGATCCCGCCATGACCGCCCACGATGAACACGACCTCGCGCCGCTCCCTGGAGCTCGGACCGCTCATGGCGCGCCTCCCTCGGGACATCGGGGCGTCATCATGCGGGCTTGGCGACGCACGCCCTTGTTCACGAGCGTTCTCCAGGCACTCGGCCGTGGGAGGTAGAAACGTTCAAAATGTTCTCGAACGTCTGATTCAGCCTCCATCGCACCTACGATGCATACTCGCCGCACGACGTTGCTTTCGATGAGACAAACGCTACAAGCGCGTGTCCGATGAGGCTCGGTAAACCGTCCATAACGTCCTCGAACGAGGTCTCGCCCCGTCAGGTCGTCCCCGTCTTCGCCGAGATCGGCGAGCGGTGGTCGAGAGACGCGCTCGAGATCTACGAGGAGCGCAGCGCGGGCGAGCTCTTGCGCCGCTGCCTCGACGCCCTCGGCGCGCGGCTCCCTACACCGTCGCAGAGCGCTCCGAAGGCGATCGGGGGGACGCTCGAGAACGATCCCTTCTGGTTGCCGACCGCCATGACCGAGCTCGTGCTCCAGGAGCGCGGTTTCGATGCTCGGTCGCTCGGGACCGGTCTCCCCGCCGCGACCATGGCGCGTGCGATTGCCGAGCTGAGCCCAAGGCTCGTCTGGCTGGCTGTCGGCGCAGCGCTCGTCGTTGTTTTCCCGCGCGCGGGATCGGGCTCGAAGCGATGAGCGAAAAGCCCGAGGCCCCCCGGAAGCGGATCGCCGTCGCGGGCGCGAGCGGCTTCGTGGGCCGCGCGCTCATCGAGGCGCTGCGAGCCGACTACGACGTCATCGCGCTGACCAGAGCCTCACCGGGGGACGCGACGAGCGATGGGGTAGAGACTCGCTCCTGCGATCTCTTCAACCTGCGCGACGCCGAGCGAGCGCTCGCAGGGGCTGATGCGGCGTTCTATCTCGTCCACTCGATGATGCCTTCGGCCCGCCTGACGCAAGGGCGCTTCGACGACATGGACCTGATCTGCGCCGACAACTTCGCGCGCGGTGCCAAGGCGAATGGCGTAGCTCATATCACCTACCTCGGCGGTCTGCTCCCGCCGCCCGAGGATCTCGAGCTCTCGCGCCACCTGGAGAGTCGACTGGAGGTCGAGCGCACCCTCGGAGCTCACGGCGCCGCCGTGACGACCCTACGCGCCGGCCTCGTGGTCGGGGCAGGTGGGTCGTCGTTCCAGATGATGACTCGCCTCGTGGGAAGGCTGCCGTTCATGGTGGGGCCGTTGTGGACGCGCTCGCTCTCCCAGGCCATTGCGCTATCGGACGTCGTGCAGCTCTTGCGATTTGCTCTGGAGCATCCAGAGCTCGCGGGTCGCGCGTATGACGTCGGTTGCCCCGACGTGCTCTCTTACGCGGAGACCCTGCGCGTCGCCGGCTCCGTCCTCGGCCAACGCACCCGCGTGCTGACCTTGCCCGTGCGAACGGCGAGGCTCTCGCTTCTCTGGGTAAGCGTGATCACCGGCGCGCCGCGAGAGCTCGTTCGGCCGCTCATGGAGAGCCTTCGCCACGATCTCGTGGCTCAGGATGGTCTCGTCCTCCAGGCGATGGCGGGAATCCAGGGGCTGCCGCTTCGCGCTTCGATCGAGCGCGCCGTTGCCGATCAGGCGAGTGCCGCGACTCGAGCGCCCACTCCGAAGACACCGAAGACGAGGAGTCGCGCCGTCCCGTCACGTGTTCGGTCCGTACAGCGGCTACCCCTGCCTGCGGGCCGCACGGCGCGCTGGGTCGCGAGCGAGTACGCGCGCTGGCTGCCTCGGTTCCTTGCCCCCTTGCTGCGGGTCGACGTCGACGCGGCGGGAACCTGCCGTTTCTTCCTCTGGCCTCTTCACGTGCCGCTCCTCGTGCTGCTGTTCGCGGCAGACCGGAGCACCGACGATCGCCAACTCTTCTATGTGACCGAAGGGTTTCTGGCGCGCAGGGTGGAGGGAACACGCCCCCGTCTCGAGTTTCGCACCGTGCTGGGCGGTAAGTTCGTCCTCGCGGCCATCCACGACTTCGTGCCTCGGCTTCCCTGGTTTATCTACATGATGACCCAGGCGCTCGTGCATCTGTTCGTGATGCGCGGTTTCGGCCGCCACCTGGACCGCGCGCAGAGCGAGAAGCTCGCGCCGACGCACGCATCATGACGGTATGAAGGAGCGCGAGCCGTCACGCCGGGGCCCGCATCATCGCGGCCACGCACCGCGCGGCGCGGGCCTCGCGTCAAGTATTGGCGTGGGAAGATGACGGCGTCGTGGCGCGATGGTCGCTTCGCGTGAGCGAAACGTCCGAGCGACGGCGGCGCGCAGACGAGACGTGGTGGGTCGGCGCGCCACGCATGGGGCTCTTGCGGGCGTTCTTCGATCGGCACGAGGGCCTCGCCGGCACGTGTGCGGAGACTGGCTCGCCGGCGAGCGCGTCGAAGGCGCACTGACGAGCGGCATGGCCGCGACGGGGTGCATGCTCGGTAGCCAAATGCGGCGCGCGGACCTATAGAGGAGCCGATGGCGAAAACGCTGGTCACCGGAGGTACGGGGTTTGTCGGGCAGGCGCTGCTCGAGGCGCTCGTCGCCGCCGGCCACGAGGTGCGAGCCACGACGAGAGACCTCTCACGTGCCGCGAAGGCGCCGCGTGTCGAGTGGGTACGTTGTGATGTCGACAAGCGAGCCGACGTCGAGCGCGCGCTGGAAGGGATCGATGCCGCGTACTTTCTCGTCCACGGCATGGGCAGCGGGCAGCGCGACTACGCGGCGAAGGAGCGTCGAGCCGCAGCGCAGTTCGCGGAGGCCGCAGCGCTAGCGGGCGTGAAGCGGATCATCTACCTGGGCGGCGTTGCACCTGTCGCGAAGCCGTCCGAGCACCTCAAGAGTCGTCTGGAGGTGGGTGAGACCCTGCGCGCCGGTTCGGTGCCGACGCTCGAGCTCCGCGCTTCCATGATCATTGGCAAAGGCAGCGCTTCATGGCAGATCGTTCGCGATCTCGCGATGCGCCTCCCGGCCATGTTGCTCCCCTCGTGGACCGCCTCGCGCACGTGTCCGGTCGCCATCGAGGACGTGACGGTCGCGCTGGTGCGCGGGCTCGAACTCCCGCTGTCAGCCAGCGCCTGGTACGACATTCCAGGCCCCGAGGTGCTCAGTGGAAGGGACATCCTCCTTCGCCTCGCGGCCCTGCGCGGGCGGAGGGTCCCCAGCCTGCGCGTGCCACTTCTCAGCGTGTCACTCTCGTCGTGGTGGCTCAAGCTGGTGACGCGCACGGATTTCTCGCTGGCTCGCGAGCTGGTGCTCGGCTTCACCGACGATCTGCTGCCGCACGATGCGCGCTACTGGGAGGTGATCGATTACGAGCCCCGGTGGACCTTCGACAAGGCCGCGCGCGCCGCACTCCAGCAAGAGGTGACGGAGCGGAACGTGCGTGGCGTCGTGGGCAAGCTCGGAGAATCGGTGGTGCAGCTCATCGGACCGAAGCTCGCCCGTCCAGCCGCGCCTCCCTGAATCCCGGGGCCTTCACGCGCGCCGGACAGCGGCCAGTGGAACCATCCCACGAAGCCGTCCTCGACGACCTTCGCGCCGACGTAGCCGCCCTTGATCAGGGCCTCGGTGCTTGGCACGCCGTACGCGCGGCCTACCAGCTCACTCACGATGCGCAGGCCGTGACCGGAGCCGCTGGTCGTGAAGCTCCCGAACAGCGCATTTGGATCGTTCGCGAGGAGCTCCACGAGCACGTCGCGCTGCGCCACCGAGACCGAGTTCACGACGGCGACGCGCAGATCGCTCTCGAGCACCACGAGCCACAAGGCGATCCGTGGCCGATCTGCATAGCGCGCGGCGTTGTTGAGGAAGTTGTACGCGACCCGATCGATCGCCGCACACTCCACGCAGCTGTCTGCGATGACGGCTCCGGCCGGGCATGAGACGTCGACGACGACCTGCTGCTCACCGACTGTCGCCGTGAACTCGCGAAGCGCGCGCGCCAGGTCACCAAGGGAATGGGGTAGGAGTGCCAGGTCACGCGCGCGTCCGGCTTCATCGAGGTCACTCACCACATTGCGCATCATCTTCATGTGGTCGCGCGTGTAAATGGAGAGGGCGCGTGCCATCTCCGCGCGGTGGGGCACGCGCCCAAGCCTCGAGAGCTGCACTAAGAGCGCCGTCATCGCACCGCCGCGGATGTCATGGAGAGCCTCGGCGAGCTGGTCGCCTTCACTGTCGGCACGGAGACGGCGGAGGCGCTGCACGAGATCGCCGACATCGTGGCGCGCGACGAAGGCAAGAAGCGGCGCGGGCTCCTCGAGATCCTGGTCGCTGCCCACGATACCCGCGAGCTCCGAGAGGAACTCGTACAGCGAGACGACGACAGGGCCGTTCCTTGCTCCGAAGGCGCTCAGCTCGAGCGCCTGCTCGTCGGCTCGATAGCGAGTGGCGCGATGGTTCTCTAGCTTATTGGGCGCGAGCCCTGCGATCGTCTCGAG
Organism: Polyangiaceae bacterium; assembly: GCA_043747665.1. Taxonomy (GTDB): domain Bacteria; phylum Myxococcota_A; class Polyangia; order Polyangiales; family Polyangiaceae; genus Labilithrix. The sequence goes on from JAYTOQ010000780.1 coordinate 9,931, forward strand.
CGGGATCTGCATATCTTCCTTGTACGGTGATCGTCGCTCGCCGTCAGTGGGTCTCGCTACGCGCTCATACCCGACATCGCGCCGCTAGGGCGAGCGCCGCCTCACGGAGTGAGCTCTTCACCGCGCGCGAGGGCCGCCGACACTCGCAAAGACCGCCGCGGCAGCGCGCCTCTGTTCCGGCGATCGACGGGTCGACGAGCCGTCTGCGTCAAGAGCTCACCCCCGGGGCGATGCTCTCGAATTCGAGATCGACGGTCAAGACGAGTGCGCGACGCGTGAAAACACGAGGCACTCTAACGGTACGAAGTGCGTTTTCGGGCGCGGCCCCGGGATCGCGCGCACCGAGGCCGGCCGAGGATGTGGCTGGCGGTTCTTCTGCCGCGGGACGGTACTTCCCGCGCGCTCCGACGACCCGCCCGCTACCCTGGTAGCCCGCGCCCTCCGACGGGCGTCCCAGAAACGACGAAGGCCCAGCTCCTCTCGGAACCAGGCCTCCTTCGTCTTCCGGTAGTCCTCTTCGACGGACGCGGACGCGCGACCCCGCGCCTTCGCGACGGATACACGCGACGCGAACGTGCGCCCGGGCTCTTCGGTGTTCGCCAACTTCATGCTCACGAGTCGGTTGAGCGACACCGCATACTCCGCCGCCTCCATTGCGAGACGCCGATGGATCGCCGCAGGAATCCGCACCTTGAAGGCGCCGCTGTATCCGTACGTAGCAAGCGGCTGAGGAACCCCCTCACCCCGCGCACGCATGTCCGCGGTCGTTTCGGCTACCAGCTCGCCGATACCTCGGAGAGCTTTTTCCTTGGTCTTGGCGAGCCACGAGAGCGACGGAAATTCCACGCACAGCCCAACGTGCTCGCCGTCCTCGTCGGACCACGTGACTCGGTACGTGTACTTGTCGGCAATGCTGTCCATGGCCTGCACTTCTTTCTCTTCGTCCATTTTCATCTGTGTGTCGTCGGCTCTACTCGTGCTTCCGCTTCTTGCGCTTCGTCGACTCAGCGACCGGGGCTGGCCCCTCAGGAACTTCGGCGACGGCTTGGTTCGCGCACCGTTCTACCGCCTCGAGCAATTGGCGCACCTGATACGCCTTCGCATCGCCCTTCTCGTTCTGCATGTTCACTCTTGGATTTCCGGGCCATGGCATCTTCCAGACCCGGTGGCTCGACCCTTTCTGCGTAGGTTCTCCGAAGAAGTTCGGGGCGGACGGGCCCTACGCCGGCGTCGCTTGCGCCACGCCCCACTCTTCTTCGAGATCCAGACCACGGATCCACCGCTCCACGTAGTCGCGATCGAGATCTCTGCCGACGGTCGCGAGGATGCCCGCGACGTCACGCCGCTGGCGTTCGGAACCGCCGGACTGCTTCGACCACTCGACCTTTGCTACGATCGTGTCTTCGGCCGACGCCACGAAGACGGGCACATCGAGCAGCGTGAGAGGCATGCGCCGTGCGAACTCGCTGCGACTGAACGGCCGATTCTTGCGGACGATGAGATCGACCTTCCACCCCGACGCAAGGTCCACGACGTTGAACATGGAGCGGCGCGCCAGGGCGTCGCGCGCGGCGTCCGCGTCGACATAGTACTGCTCGGGCGCCATGGAGCGGACGAGAGCGTCTAGCGATGCGGGGGGTCGGCGGGTCGATGACCATACCGACGCAGCGAGGGCCGCTCCCCACATCCTGCCAAGGACGGCGCGTCGAGCCTCGGTGGCCGAGAGCTCAGGGTGGCGTCGCCGCTCCCCTTCGAAGGCGATGCGCCGCGCGTCTTCACTCATCTCGGCCGCTAGCCGCACCCTGCCCGACGGCCCGAGCCGCCGAAGCGCGGCAATCTGCGCCGCGCGGGCTTCTTCCTCGGTGTCGCCGACCAACATCGTCCGATGTCTAGGCCAGCGCTAGCCGTTCGCAACGCGCGATCGCGACCCGCGAGGTCCCGCCCGCCCGGCGTCTAAACGTCCAAGACTGACTCGCGCAGGAAGACAAAATGAAAAACGCGGAACCAAGCGCGTAGCTCGATTCCGCGTTCGGGGCGGTCTTCGTCGGGTGATGCACCCGCTGTTGTGCTCATGCCGCGCGG
>JAYTOQ010000781.1:0-3054 GCA_043747665.1 Polyangiaceae bacterium
TGGGACACGCCGAGCTCGCAGCACGCCTCGGCGTCGGCGCTCGCATGGCGCTTTCGATTCGCCTAGGGTCAGCCCGTGAAACCGCATCGAGTCGAGCTCCTCATCGCGAAGGGTTGGGTCCAAGGGTCCTTGCTCGTTCCTCTGACGGGACTCCTCGGTCTCGGATTCCTTGCCTACCGAACCTACGCGGCAGAGCCGCCGATTCCGCGGCGTGTCGTCGCAGAAGACGGTCGGGTCGTCTTCACGGAGACGGATGTTCGCGAAGGGCAGCGGCTCTTTTTGCGTTATGGGCTCATGGAGTACGGCTCCATTTTTGGACACGGAGCCTATCTCGGACCCGACTTCACGGCCGACACGCTCCGTCGCTCTGCGCTGTCGACGAAGACGTATTGCGAGCTCCACGGCGACCCGAACGCAGGCGAGCACACCGCCAGCGACTTCAAGCGCAATCGCTACGACGCTGACACGGGCGATCTCGTCTTCACGGCGGCGCAAGGCAGCGGCTTCACCGACACCGAAGCGCACTACGGAGTCTACTTTGCCGCGCCCGCAACGGAGACGGGCTTGCGCCTTCAGGCGTTGCTCCAGCCACAGGATGTTCACGCGCTGACGAGCTTCTTCGCGTGGACGGCATGGGTCGCGTCCGCGGCGAGACCCGACAAGAACTACTCCTACACGAACAACTGGCCGCCCGAGCCGCTCGTCGGCAACCATCCCACCGCTTCCGCGATCGTCTTCAGCATGCTCTCCCTCGCCACCCTCCTCGGAGGAACCGGCCTGCTCCTCGGCGTGTTCGGCCGTTGGCGCGAGCTCGGATGGCAGTGGCGCGCGCACGCGCGCATCGCGTTTCGTCGTCCCGCCGACGTACAGCTCACCCCGTCCCAGCGCGCGTGCGCCTGGTTCTTCTTCGTGATGGGCGCGCTCTTTCTCGTTCAAGTGTTGGTTGGCGCGGCCTCGCAGTACTACCGCGCTGACGTCTCCAATTTCTTCGGCTTCGATCTTTCGCGATGGCTCCCTTACAACCTGGTGAGGACCTGGCACGTCCAGCTCTCGGTCCTGTGGGTCGCGGTGTCCTTCCTCGCGGCCGGAATTTTTCTCGTGCCCATGATCGCCGGACCGGATCCGAAGCATCAGCACGTCCTCGCCTACGGACTCCTCTTCAGCGGCAGGCTTGAGCGCGAACAAGCTCGGGGCATTGCGGCGAGTGGCGGACGCGCTCCTCTCCGGCGTGCTCGACGAAGCGTCCTTGGAGGAGCAACCCAGCCCGGAGGCCGCGGCGCGTCTCCGTCGGATCAAGGGAATCGGTCCGTGGACGGCCACAGTCATCCTGCTACGCGGACTCGGTAGGCTCGATGTCTTTCCCATGAACGACTCGAGCGTCGCCCGCAATCTTGCCTTCGTCGCAGGCTCCGCCGCGGTCGACGTCGACCGAGTTCTCTCTGCACCCGGAGAGGGGTCTTGAAACTAGGGGCGAGCCGTCGCACGCTCTACACGATTGGACATTCGACGCGTTCGGCGCAGGAGCTCATCGACATCCTCCACGCATTCCGCGTGACCCGCCTCGTCGACATCCGGAGCATCCCGCGGTCGCGGACGAATCCGCAGTTCAATCTCGACGTGCTCCCCGATGCGCTCTTCGACGCCGGAATCACCTACGTCCATCTCGCCGCGCTCGGAGGTCGGCGGACGAAGGAGAAAGGCGCCACGACGGGCGCCAACGCCGGCTGGGAGCTCACCGCGTTCCGCAACTACGCCGATTACCCAGAGACCGCTCCGTTTCGCGAAGGCTTGCGCGATCTGATCGACATGGCCTCGCGTGAGACCTGCGCGATCATGTGCGCCGAGGCCGTCTGGTGGCGGTGCCACCGTCGCATCGTCACCGATCACGTGCTCGCGCACGGTGTTCCCGTGGTTCATCTCTTCACCCAAACGAAGGGAGAACCGGCGTCGCTGACTCCCTTCGCTGTCGTAGGCCCCCGCGCCTCGGTCTACTATCCCGCGCCCACGCCCGCGCCCACGCCCTCGCAGCCAAAAAATTGCGCTGAGCCAACCAAAGCACACCGGTCCAGGAAACCCCGCGCCAAGGGCCTCGCGACGAAGGAGCTGCGTCCTGGCCGAGATCATCAAGGCACCGACGTTGCACCTCCCGCAACCATGGTGCACTCCCCGAAGTCGGCGTTTCATGTCGGCGACCACGTGAGCTGGAACTCGGAGGCGGGACGCGTGAGGGGCGTCATCAAGAAGAAGCTCACCGCGCCCACGAGACTCAAGGGCTACACCGTTCGAGCTTCCAAGGAAGAGCCGCAATACGTCATCGAGAGCGACAAGACCGACCATGTCGCAGTGCACAAAGGATCTGCGCTTCGCAAGCTGCGCGGCGCAGCTGCCGGCCGCGGTGTCTGACGGCCGCACTGCCGAGAGCATCGGCGCCACTCGCGGGCTTGTTGAGGCTTGGGGCGCGCGTCGCTCGGCCCAGTGAGTCGAAGCGCCACACAGGCGCCGAGCACCCGACTGAGAGCGAGCTTCGAGTCTTCGCTCGCCCAGTGCACGCGTGGGGCGACGTCGCAAACCTCCCCGCCCCTCTGAACGACGGCATGGGCCTCTTGCGTCGCGACACGGGCCCTGATGACGACCGGCATCGCCCAGCACGTCGCGCCCAACGTCGGTCTCGCTCGGGCCGCGTCGTCGCGAGATCTTTGCGACATCGAGTCCGATGCTGCCGGCGCCGAGCAGGCCGAGCTCCTACCTACGTCAGGGGCACATCTCGAGCTTCACGCTTCCCGTGTGGGTTGTGTAGCGCATGCCCGTCGTGCAACCCATCGCGAGGTGTGCCGCGCAGTCCGTTCGCGGCATCGACTCGCAGTGCGCCACACCAGCGGCCGTGGGCGCGGCGATGTTGGCCGGAGACATCACCACGGTCGCCTGCGCCGCGTACTTGAAGCACGTGAAGCCTGGACCGACGCGCTGCTGGCATTGGGCGAGCGCGAGTGCGTCGACGTTGCCCGAGCCCCACTGGTCGCCGCCTGCGCCGTCGCTGGCCAGGAAGATCGCGCC
>JAYTOQ010000782.1:0-14650 GCA_043747665.1 Polyangiaceae bacterium
GTAGCGGAGGTTCGGCGGCACATGCGAGGGCAGCGGCAGCGCTTCACGCGCGGCCAGCACGAAGCCCCACTCGCCGAACGACGGGACCAGCGCATGGTAAGGACGCGCCACGAAGCCGGCCGCTTCGATGGAGCGCACGACGCACCAGAACGAGCGACGCGCCACCAGCGGCGACGTGCTCTGGACCGACACCACGCCGCCCTCGGCGACCCGCTCGCGCAGCAGGCGATAGAACCGAACCGTGTAGAGCTTCCCGAGCGCGAAGTTGTTCGGGTCCGGAAAGTCCACGATCACCACGTCGAACGTCTTCGGGATGCCGGGGTGGTCCTCGGTGATCCACACCATCGCGTCATCGTTGATGACGCGCACGCGCGGGTCGTAGAGCGAATTCTCGTTGAGCGCGCGGAGCAGCGGCAGCTCGCGCGCGAGATCGGTCATTCCGTGATCGAGGTCGACGAGCGTGACCGACTTCACCTCGGGATGACGCAGGATCTCGCGGACCGCGAGGCCGTCGCCTCCGCCCAGCACGAGGACATTCTCCTTCTTCTTCGCCACCGCGAACGCGGGATGAACGAGCGCCTCGTGGTAGCGGTACTCGTCAATCGATGCAAACTGCAGGTTTCCGTCGAGGAACAAGCTGACGCCGCTCCTCGCCTGCGTGAGCACGATGCGCTGGTACTGCGTCTGCTTCGTGAACGCGACGGGATGCAGGAGCAGCGCCTCGTCGGCCACCTGCACAATCCTCTGTGAGCCCGCCAGCGCGCCGCCGAGCACCACCAGCGCGACGAGGCCGCGGATGCGCAGCGGCCGGGGGTCGAGCGAGGTTCCGAGCACCCATGTGCCCCAGAGGCCCGAGAGCACCCCGAGGATCCCGAAGACGATCCCGGTGCGCAGGATGCCGAGGTTGGGCAGCAGCACGAGCGCGAACACCAGCGCGCCGACGAGCGCGCCAGCGTAGTCGAGCGAGAGCACGCGCGGCACGACGTCCTTGAAGGCCACGCGACGCTTCAACACGCGCATGAGCAGCGGTAGCTCCGCCCCTACCAGGATGCCCGTCGACGCGACGAGCAGATAGAGGACGAGCCGCACGTGCGAGCTCTCCGCGAAGGTCAGGTAGAGGATCGGACCGCCGAGGCCCCCCACGAACGACGCTGCGATCTGGCAATCGACGAACCGCTCGGCGACGCGCTCCTCGACGTACTTCGAGAGCCAGGCGCCCACGCCCATCGCCGAGAGATGAACGCCGATGACCGTCGAGAGCTGCGTGACGGAGTCACCGAGGAGGTACGTCGAGACCGCGCCCGCCACGAGCTCGTAGACGAGCCCGCACGTCGCGACGAGGACCACCGTCACGTAGAGGAGGAGCTCCCCCACTTACTTCCCGCCGAAGCCGCCGCTCGAGCTGCCGCCGACGCCACGAACGCCGCCGCCGCTGCTGCTGAAGCCGGAGTCGCCGCCTTCGAGGCACGAGCCGCACGAGGCCATCGCGAACACGATCAGCACGATCACGACGATGGCGACGATCAGCGCGGGAGACGCCTTCGTCCCGGTGCCGCCGCTCAACGCGGGCTGCTCTGCGCCGTACGCGCTCGCCTTTGGCTGGTAGCCGAACGCCTGCGTGATCACCGGCGTCGGCACGACGATGCCGAACGACCAGCTGATCTCGTTCGCGTTCTTCTCGCTCGAGACGAGCTCGCGGCCGTTCTCGTAGTCCTCGGCCCAGACTGTCTCGCCCACCTCGACCTTCCAGTAGAGCTCGCCGAGCACGAAGTCGACGCGCGCAGTCTGCGCGTTGCGCTGCCGGTAGTGGACGTTGTTGCGGCGCACGAACGTCGGCGCGCGGCTCGCGTCGATGTCGCCGGCCGCGAGGGGCGTGATGTAATAGAACGTGCCCTCGTCGAAGACGAGCCAGCGATATCCGTGCTGCAGGTTGTAGAGGAGGTACTCCTGCCAGCCGAAGAACTCGTCGCTGAAGGGCGCGCCGGTCGAGCGCTCGACATACGCGAGCACCGTCCACTCGGCGCCGATGACGGAGCGGGCATCGGCGACCGGGAGCACGCCCTTGCGACCGAGCTCGATCGACGGTCGCTCACGCGCCTGGGCCTGCTGCGCCACGACCTGCTGCAGCTTGACGTCGGTGATGGCGTTGCAATGAACGCACGCCGCGCGCTCCGTACCGGGCGAGAGCACAGGAAGCGGCGCGCCGCAGCTACCGCACTTGATCGATTGCGTGGCGACGCGGGCCGCGGGGCGATCGCCGCCGCGCTCCTGCACCTGGAACTCGGCGAACGTCGTCTGCACGCCGACGAACACCTGCGGTTCGGTGGTGCCGTCGCCGTAGTCGATCGAGGCCCAGCCGCCGCCGGCCGCCGAGAGATCGACGAAGTAGCGCTTGGTGCCGGGCGCGGCTGCGAACGGCAGCTCGCCCTCGCCGGAGAGAAACGTTCCTTCGTTCTTCTCGCCGACCACGAAGATGCCCCGGTTGCCGAGCGGCACCTGCATCTGTGGAGCGAGTGACTGGAGCGGCGGCGCCGGGATCGGCTCGGCGGTCACCACCTGCCAGAAGCCCTGCGCCTCGCTGATCCACGCGTTGTTACGACCGTCGAAGACCGCGTAGTACTCCTCCCACGTCCCACCGGCGGGGTGCTGGAGGACGAGCCGCCCCTCGATCGAGAAGGAGCGCCCGCGGAACGTGCCGCGATCGCCGGGCGACAGCGCGGCGTCGGAGAACGTCACGTCGGCGACGCGGCCGAGGTTCCTCATGTCGCGGTCCGTGCGGACCACCACGTGCTTGCAATACTTGCAGACGAGCGACAGCGAGGAGCCGGCGCGGAACTCGATCGACGAGCCGCAGTTCGGGCAGGGTCCAGTCGCGACCGCCATGGCGGAGCCGACGATAGGAGCTTTTCGCTACGGACGCGAGGGGGTAGCCTCCCGCGCGGAGCCTACGATGACTCTTGGAACCGAATGGCTCATCGATGCCCAGGGATGCCGCGCAGAAGCCCTGCGTGATCTCGCGGTGGTGCGCGCGCTGCTCGAAGCCGTCCTCGTGCGCCTGAAGCTCCGCGTCATCGGCGAAGGCGCCTGGCACAAATTCGGCGGTGAGGGCGGCGTCACGGGCCTCTACCTGCTCACCGAATCTCATCTCTCGGTGCACACGTACCCGGAGCACGGCGCAGCGACGTTCAACCTGTATTGCTGCCGGCCGCGTCCCGAGTTCCCGTGGGCGCAGGAGATCGCGCGCGCGCTCGGTGGCGCCGGCGCAGACGTGCGTGTCGATGTGCGCGTGATCGAGCGCGGTCACGAGAGCGGGCGTTCCACATGAGCGCGTCGTCGATGTACGAGGCGTCCACGGTCCTCGAGCTGGGCGCGCGCGGCAAGCTACGCCAGGCGTCGTTCGTTCTCGCAGGTCGCACGTGCGTGCGGAGCGACGGCGGCGGCCTCTGGAACGAGTGGACGCTCGTCTTCGATGATGGCCGCCAAGGCTTCCTCGCCGAGGCGCTCGGCACGTTCACGCTGTTCTTCGAGCGGCCGATGGCGCCCGCCTACGACGCTCTCGACGTCGGAAGTGCCCTGAAAACAGGCTTTGTCGTCGTCGAGCGCGGACGTGCGTTGCGCGTCGCGCGCTGGGGTGACGTCCCCGAGGCGCCGCGCACGTATCGTTACGCGGACCTCTCGTCGGCGAACGGCGAGACGGCCACCATCGACTACGGCGAGCGCGCAGGCGAGCGCGCAGGCGAACCCGACGTCTTCGTCGGTCGACGAATGAAGCTGTCCGACCTCGGCCTCCGCCCGCGCGCCGACCGTCCGCGGTTCCTTCCCGCCCCCGGCGGCCCGACGCCGAAGGGCCTCGAGCTGTGGCTCGCGGTCGGTGACGAGGGCGAGCTCGGCAAGGCTCGCTTCCGCGTCATCGGCATCGTGCATCGCAGCATCAAGGTCGAGGGCGAGCGCTACACCTGGGAAGAGTACGTGCTCCACGCGCCTGCCGAAGGCCTGCGCTGGCTGGTCGTCGGCGACGGCCACTGGAACCTCGTGGAGACCGTCGAGGCCGGCCGGGTCGAGGAATCCGAGGAGACGAGCGCGAAGCTCGGCGGAGAGGCGTATCGCTTCCTCTCGAGCGGCAAGATGCGCGTCGAGTGGGCCACCGGCGAGCTTCCGTGGGAGGTCGCCGTCGGCGACGTCTCCGAGGGGCGGGACTACGTCCGCGCTCCGCACATGCTGTCGCGCGAGTCGACAGAGGACGAGATCACGTGGTCGCTCGGCACGTACACGCCGCCCGGCCTGGTCGCCCGCGCCTTCGGAAAGCGCCTGCTGCCCGAGCCCAGCGGGCGCGCTGCAAACGAGCCCAGGACGCCGAAACGGAGATAATGCATGCAGATCGAAGCGATGGGGAAAACGCTGCTCGCGGCGCTCGCGTTCAGCACACTCGGCATCCTGCTGTTCGCGCTCGCCTTCCTGATCATCGTGAAGGTGACGCCCTTCTCGCTGCGTAAGGAGATCGAGGAGGACCAGAACACGGCGCTCGCGATCATCATCGCGTCGGTGATCATCGGCATCGCGCTGATCGTGTCGTCTGCGATCCACGGATGACCGTCGTTTCGCGCGAGCGTGTCCTCCTCGGCAATGTGCTCGTCGTCGCGGTGTGCGCGCTCGTCTACGAGCTGCTCTGCGGGACCCTCGCCAGCTACTTGCTCGGTGACGCGGTGCTCCAGTTCTCGCTCGTGCTCGGCACGTATCTGTTCGCCATGGGCGTCGGAGCGTGGGCCTCGAAGAGCCTCGAGGCGCGCGCTCCGTCGCGCTACGTGCAAGCGGAGCTGGCGCTCGCGCTTGTCGGCGGGCTCTCTGTCCCGGTGCTGCTCGCGGGGGTCGCGGCACACGTGCCGTTGCGGCCGGCGCTTTACGCGGTCGTCTTCCTCGTCGGCGCGCTCGTCGGCGTGGAGCTGCCGCTGCTCGTGAAGATCCTGAGGAAGAGCGGGGGCGAAGGCGAGGGCGCGAGGAAGAGCGCGAGCTTCGCGGACGTCGTGGCTCGGGCGCTCGCGTACGATTACGTCGGCGCGCTCGCAGCGTCGCTGCTGTTTCCGCTGGTCCTCGTGCCGCGGCTCGGCCTCGTGCGGACGTCGGTGGCGGCCGGCGCGGTCAACGCGGTCGTCGCGCTGTCGGCGACGTTCGTGGTGCGCGTGGAGCGGCCCGGCGTCGTGCGCGTCGTCGGGGCCGTGGTGCTCTTGGTGCTCGGCGTGACCTTCGTTCGAGGCGAGGCCTGGGTCGCCTCGGCCACGGACTGAGCGTGAGCATCACGCGGCGCGAGATGCTCGCGGCATTCCTCGGGGCGCCGCTCGCGCTCGCTGCGTGCAAGACGAAGAAGCGGGTGCCCGACGGCGAGCTCGCGTTCGAGCCCGATCGACTCGGGCACCGCGTGCGCGACGAGAGACCACCGGTCATCCCGGCGGACAAGTGGGAGCGCGCGGGCATCGTGATCGTGGGCGCCGGCATCGCCGGGCTATCCGCGGCGCGGCGCCTGCTCGCGCGGGGCTACGAGGACTTCGTGATCCTCGAGCTCGACACGGCTGCCGGTGGCACCGCGCGCAGCGGCAGCAACGGCACGAGCGCCTATCCGTGGGGCGCGCACTACATCACCGCGCCGATGAAGGAGAACACCGACCTCCTCGATCTCCTGCGCGAGCTCGACCTCGTGGAGGCCACCGACACCGCCGGCGACCCCGTCTTCCGCGAGGAGCTCTTGTGCCGCGAGCCGCAGGAGCGGCTCTTCGCGGGCGGCGCGTGGCACGAGGGCCTCTACCTCCACGAGGGTGAGTCGGACGACGACAAGCAGCAGCTCGCGCGCTTCAAGACCATCATCGAGGGCTACGCAGCATTGAAGGACGCGAAGGGCAGACGCGCCTTCGCCGTCCCCACCTCACGAGGGTCGGACGACGCCGACCTCACCGCGCTCGACCGGACGAGCATCGCCGAATGGCTCGCGCGCGAGAAGCTGACGTCCGAACGATTGCGCTGGCTCGTCGACTACGCCTGCCGCGACGACTTCGGCGCGCGCTCCGCGCACACGAGCGCGTGGGCGGGCATCCACTACTACGCATCGCGGCTCGTCGGTCCGGGACGCGAGCCGCAGTCGGTGCTGACGTGGCCGGCCGGCAACGGCTGGCTCGTCGCGAAGCTGCAGGAGAAGCTGCGCTCGAAGCTTCGCGTCGGCCTCGCAGTCGCTGACGTCGCCCCGACGATGAACGTCGACACAGGTAAGAGCGGCGTCGACGTGGTGGCCGTCGGAGCGGCTCCGCGCGCCGTCGGAATTCATGCCGATCGCGTCGTCTTCGCCGCGCCGCAGTTCGTCGCTCGTGCGGTAGTCCGTCCGTACCGCGACGCGCCGCCAGCCCATCTCGCGGCGTTCCAGTACGGCGCATGGATGGTGGCGAACCTCACGCTCTCCGCGCGACCGAAGGCGGGAAAACGCGGACACGCGCAGCTCATGGCGTGGGACAACGTCCTCCACGACAGCCCTTCGCTCGGCTACGTCGTCGCGACCCATCAAACCGGGCGCGACCATGGGCCGACGGTGCTCACGTACTACCACCCGCTGTGCGACGAGGACCCGCGCGCCGCGCGACGTCGTCTCTATGCTGCCGGTCGCGACGAGTGGGCCGACGTCGCGCTCGCCGATCTCGAGACCGCGCATCCCGACATCCGCCAGGTTACCACGCGCGTCGACGTCGTGCGCTGGGGCCATGCCATGGTGCGACCCTCGCCGGGCTTCGTCTTCGGCGGGGCCCGCGCAGCGGCCGCGCGTCCAGTGCAAGGCATCCACTTCGCGCACACGGATCTCAGCGGCGTGGCGCTGTTCGAGGAGGCCTTCCATCATGGCATCCGCGCCGCCGACGAGGCGCTCGCGGCGATCCGGCCCGCGCCGCAGCCGTAGTAGTCTCAGACCGTGAAGCGCGGACCGGTCTGGCTCTTCTCGCGCAACGTGGACCTCGCCGTCTTCCTCGGGAGCGCGGTCGTCTCGTTCGGCGCGCTCGGCGTCGGCGCGCTCACCGGCATCCTCCACGACGAGACGCCGGGATGGGCCTGGATCCCCGCGGTGATCCTCTGCGACGTCGCGCACGTATGGTCGACCGCGTTCCGCACGTATCTCGATCCGGCGGAGCGGCGCACCCGGCCGTGGCTGCTCGCGATGGTCCCGCTGCTCGGCCTCGCGGCGAGCGTCGCGCTCTTCGCGGTGGGCGAGCTCGCGTTCTGGCGTGCCCTCGCCTACCTGGCGATCTTCCACTTCGTGCGACAGCAGTACGGGTGGGTGTCGCTGTATCGCGCGCGCGCGGGGGAGAGCGGACGCGTCGGACGCGTCATCGACACCGCCGCCATTTACGCGGCAACGGTGTGGCCGCTGCTGCACTGGCACACCCATCTTCCGCGCCGCTTCTCGTGGTTCGTCGCCAACGACGTCGTCGCGTTGCCGTCGTTCGTGATGCCGCTGGCGACCGTCCTCTACGTCGCCGCGCTCACGGCTTACGCGGTGCGCTCCGCGATCCTCTGGAGTCGCGGCGCCGCGAACCCCGGCAAGGACGTGGTCGTCGTCACCACCGCCGCCGCCTGGTACGTGGGCATCGTCGCCTTCGACTCGGACTACGCCTTCACTGTCACGAACGTGTTCATGCACGGCATCCCGTACTTCGCGCTCGTCTACGTCCACACCCGCGCGCGCTCCCCCGCCCCCGCTCCCGCGCCCGGCCCGGCTCCTTCGCTTGCGCACCGCCTCACGCGCAACATCCTCGTCTACCTCGGCGCGCTGTGGCTCGTCGCGTTCGCGGAAGAGCTCGTCTGGGACCGCGCGGTCTGGCACGACCACGGCTGGCTCTTCGGCGAGGGCTGGGACGTCGGCGCCTTGAAGCTCGTCATCGTTCCGCTGCTCGCGCTGCCGCAGCTCACGCACTACGTGCTCGACGGCTTCATCTGGCGCCGTCGCTCGAATCCCTCCGTTGCCGGCCTCGTCGGTGTTGCCTCGAACGAGCCCGCGGAGCCCGCTTACGTGACGCTCTCGACGTCGAGCCCGTGACCGCGCAGGCGCGCATCGAGGCGCATCCGCAAGCGGTCGAGCTCGGGTCCCTCGCTGCCGCCGATCTCCACGCGCACGCGTCCGCCGTCGGCATGCACGGTCACGGTGGTGCCGGCGTAAGCACCGGCGCCGAGCTCGAGTCGCACGGTCCCGCGGTGACGGTCACCGGCCCACGCGATGCGCCGGACGAGCGCGGGAATCAGCTCTTCGAGTGACCGCGCGCGCAGCGGCTCGTTCGCGCTCGCTGCCTTCGCCAGCTCGAGTCCGCCGGTACCGAGCACGGGCGGCGCGAGCTGCGCGGCATGACGCGCCGAAGGATCCAGCCAGTCGACCTCCGCTCGTTCGGCCTTCGACGTGCCGGCCTTGGCATCGGCATCGCTGTCGAGCTCAGCGCTGCCGTCGCCATCTCCACCGCCCGCATCGCGCTCACTCTTGCCGCGCGTCTTGCCGCCACGGACGAGGCTCTCGCTCCACCCGCCCTCCGGCTTGCCTGCGGCCGCGCCGTGCGGCGCCGCCCGGCCGGCGCCGGCGCCGGCGCGTGCCGCACGGGCATGGCCGAGCATCGACGGTCCGAGCTTGCCGCGCGCCGCGGCGAGCAGGCTCGCGAACGGCGCGGCGGGTGCGCCCGCCCCGGCGCGCGACGCCTGCGACGCAGAGGGAATAGAGGAGTTGGCCGGCGGATTTGCGGCCGAAGGTCGCGGCGATGTCGGAACATCCATCAGCCGGCTCGTCGGCCGGTGCGTCTCCGAAGTTGCCGGGAATCTTCGAGAACTCGGCGCGGGCCCCGCCGAGTGCGTCAATCGATCACGCCTCGACGCCTTGAACCGGTGGTCGGCACACGCTACCGTTCATGTCGGCAGTCGGGGGGCGGCCATCTTTGGCTGTCCCCTCTCGCGAGCGCACGCGCCGTCTCTCCAAAGAAGGTACGCGCCCCCCGCAATCGAGGAGCATCTGGCGAATTGAGCATACCCCTAGGACCGATCGTCGTGGCCGTCAGCGCGGCCGCCGTCGGCTCTCTCTTCGCTGCCGCTGACGCGGCGTTGACCTCGCTCCCCGAGGCTCGCCTTCAGCTCCTGGTCGACGGTGGGTCGGAGCCGGGCTTTGTCCGCTACTCCCGCGATCGGCTGGGCATCCTCTCGCGCTGGCTCGTAGCGCGCGTCGTCGCGCTCAGCGTCGCGTCCATCCTCGTCGCGCGCGGCATCGAGCAGGACTTCGGGCTGCTCGCGTCCTCGATCATCGCCGTGTGCACCGCCGTCATCGCCTACGCCACGTGCGCGGAGGTCCTCGGGACCATCGCGCGCCGTCGCCCTGAGGAGGTCGGCCGCGTCGCGCTGCGCTTCTTGCGGCCCCTCGAGCTCGTCGTGCTGCCGGTCGCGGCGCCTCTCGCCGCGCTCGGTCGCTGGATCGGACGGATCGTCCCCGAGAGCCTCACCGCCGCCGACGCGCGCCTCACGCACACCGAAGTGGAGTGGCTCGTCGATCAAGGCGAGAAGGCCGGCGCGATCGACAAAGAGCCCGCGACGATGATCCGCAACGTGCTCGACTTCAAGAACCTCACCGCGAAGGAGGTCATGATCCCGCGGCGCCGCGTCTCGAGCCTCGAGGCCGCGATGCTCCTCTCCGACGTGCTCGAGCACGTTCGCAAGGACGGCCACTCGCGATATCCGGTGTTTCGGGAGTCGCTCGACAACGTGGTGGGCCTCCTCTACGTCAAGGACCTCTTCGACGTGGTCGGCGCAGGAAAGCTCGCCGAGACCAAGCTCGAGGACCTCATCCGCAAGCCCGTGCTCTTCCTCGCCGAGACGCAGTCGGCGCTCAGCGTGCTCCGCGAGATGCGCAGCAAGCGCCTCCACCTCGCGATCGTGAGCGACGAGTTCGGCGGCACCGGCGGCATCGTCACCCTCGAGGACATCATCGAGGAGATCGTCGGCGAGATCCGCGACGAGTACGACACCGAGGAAGTCGCGCAGATCCAGAAGCTCGCCGAAGGGCGCTTCGTGGCCGATGCCGCGATCCCGCTCGGCGACCTCGAGATCCATCTCGGTCGCAAGCTGCCGGAAAACGGCGCGTTCGAGTCGCTCGGCGGCCTCATCATCCATCGCGCAGGGCGCGTACCCGAGGTCGGCGCGACGGTCTCGCTCGACGGCTACGACCTCATCGTCCGCGAGGCCGACGAGACCCGGGTGGTGAAGGTGGAGATCGTCCGCGCGGAGCCCGGGCTTGCGCCTCCCGCCGAGGCCATCGGCTCGTGACCGATGCGGTGCTGTCCGGCGCGACCCCGCCGCGCGTGAGCAAGCTTCGGGTCGTCGGCCGAGCGGCCGAGAACGCGCGCGCACGACTCATGCTGCCTCTGGGCGCGAAGCTCGACGCGGACGCGACGGCGTACGCCGTCGCGCTCGGCCCGGCGGACGTCGTCGACGTCGCAACCGTCGTGTGCGCGCTGCCCGACCCCGACACCCTGCCCGAGGGGACGCTGCTGCTCGTGCTGCCGAACGTCGTCGGGGCGCCCTCGCTCGCGGGCCGCTTGCTCGCCGCGATGGGCCGAGGGCCCACCGCATCGCGTGCGCTCCGCGCGACAGCCCTCGTCGCGCGCGGCTACGTGCGGGTCGCGGCCGGCGTCGATCGCGAGACGCGAAGCGACCTCGTGTGGGGGTATACGGTCAGCGAACGCGCCGGCTGAGCACCGGCGCGCGTCTCGGGCGTTGCCCGAGCGGGCTCACTGGACCTTGTTGAGGTTCGTGACGAGCTTGTCTGCCCGGTCGAGGAGACCGGGCTTGCTCTCGGTCACGACGTCGCCGCCGGGCGCGGCCTGCTCGCCGCGGATGTCCGTGAGGACGCGGTTGAGCTGGCTGCCGAGCTGGGCGATGGACCCCGACGTCGCGCTCGGGCACGCCGCCTCGATCGACTTGGGGAGGACGTAGAGCGCTGACGGCTTGTCGAGGTTGCCGGTCGCGTACTTCGGCGCCGAGATGTTTCCGCGCGTCGTCGGGTCGGTGGCCGTGAACTCGGCGGGGAGCGAGATGGCGCCGGCGTTCGCCGCTTCAATCGGCTTGGTCAACGGGGCGAGCATCGCGAACGGATTGCGCGAGGGGTCCTGCTTGCCGAGGAAGACGACGTAACCGATGGTCGTCTTCTGGCCGGCCGTGAGCTGCTCGGTAATCGGCTTCTGCAGGCGCTGCAGGAGGCCGATGATCGCCGTCTTGCGATCGTTGAGCGTCTGCACCTGCGTGATGTACTCGATGAGCGTCGACGTCGTGTCCTGCGAGAAGCCGCTGAAGCGAACACCCGCCAGCTTGTTGCCGTCGAAGTCGACGTTGACCCCGCCGAGCTCCTTGGCGAGCGCGTCGGGGAACTTGTGCTCCTTGAGCAGCGCGTTCGTTCCGGCCTCGACCTTGTCGGCGATCGCCTTGAGCTGATCGCGCGACTTTCCGACGTCCCCGGCGAGCGACTTGGCATCGACGACCGACTTCTGCCGGCCCTTGCTGGTCTCGATGGCGCCGCCGAGGATGTAGCCGATGGCACCGAGCACCACGGCAACCACGAGACCGCCGATGAGACCTTGCTTGCGGGCGCCCTTGCGCGCCTCCTGCACGGCCATCTCGTCGACCTCGATGCGCTGCGGCTGAGGAGGCGGCGGCGGCGCGGGCTGTCGGTACGGCGTGGCCGCGGCGGCCAGTGGATTCGAGGGATCGATCGCGCCGTGCGACATCTTCCCGAACGCTGGCGGCGGTCCGACAGGGATGCCCGGAGGCATGGGCATTCCGCCGCCTCCGCCGCCGCCACTGGGGCTGGACGTAGGCACGCCCGCCATTCCCGGCCGCGCGTCGTAACCGCTTGCGGCGGCGGACGGGACGGGCGGCACGGGAATTCCCGCGGTCGGGGGCGGAGGCGTAGCTCCGCCCGCGCCCTTGCCCAAACGCGCCTTCAGATCGATCTTCGGCTTCTTCTCTTCGGCCATCGAGCCCCTCGAACGCCCCGCGCGTTACACGACTTCTTGCTAGGCGAAACGCGCGTCACGTTAGTGTTTTGCGTGAGTGAGCGCAACAAGCTGGTCTCGAACATGAAACCAGCCGCGTCGCCTCACCTTTGTTTCGTTTCGTCCTGTCTTCGCGTGCCTTCGCGTGCCGCCGCGTGCCGCCGCGTGCTGTTTGGCCCGTCGAGCGCACATCTGCACACAATAGCGTCATCATGAAGAGTGATCGGCGTGGCTATGGTCGGGCGCGTTTCGCGGGCACCTTCGCGAACAAGTACATCGACGGCATCCCGCACGTCGTCGAGCTCCTCGACGTGTCGGCCAGCGGGCTGCAGGTGCGGCGCATCCTCGAGCCGGAGAGCGCATCGATGACGTATCCGCTGGAGGTCTGTCTCGGCGGCGTCACGCTCTGGGCATGGACGCGTCGCGTGTGGAGGCGAGGCAATCGCGAAGCGCTCCGCATCGTAGCGGCGGACACCGTGGATCGCGCGCGGTTCCGGAAGTTTCTGCAAGGAGCGATGGCCGGGTGAAGCGATTCGCCGCTGCGCTCGCGCTCGTGCTCCTGCTCCTCGCCGCGTGCTCGAAGCAGGCCCCCGTCCTCGACGAGGCGACGCTTCGCGCCGACGACAAGCGTGAGCTCGAGGGCGTGGTCGCGATCGACGTCCGTGCGTCGCAGGCCATGCGTGACGCCGACGACGCGACACGCGTCGGTGATGCCGGCGCCGCGAGCCTCGCCGTGACGAGCCGAGCGGCTCCCGCGGTCGACGAGGCGCTGCGCGCCGCCGACAGCGCGACCATCAAGACAGCGTGGGGCAAGGCCAAGCGTGACGAGCTCGCCGCCATCCTCCGCGACCGCAAGGCCGAGATGCCGAAGTACGACGAGGCCGTGAAGAGCAACGACCCGGAGAAGATGCTCGCGGCAATCCAGGCGCAGGCCGCGATCGAGCGACGCGCGCTCGCGACGGTGTCCGCGGTCCAGGAAGGACGCTGACGCGCGCCGTGCCGCAGTCGCGCTAAGCTCGGTCCCTACCGTGCGCGTCCTCGTCATCGACAACTACGACTCGTTCACCTGGAACCTCGTCCAGTACCTGGGCGAGCTCGGTGTCGAAAGCGTGGTCGTGAAGAACGACGCCATCGACGTGGCCGGGATCGCCAAGCACCAGCCCGACGGCGTGCTGGTGTCTCCGGGGCCGTGCACGCCGAACGACGCCGGCATCTCGCTGGCGGCAGTGACGGAGGTCAGGGCGCCGGTGCTGGGCGTCTGCCTCGGCCACCAGGCGATCGGTCAGGCGTTCGGCGGAAAGGTAATCCGCGCCGATCGGCTCATGCACGGGCGTGTCTCGCCGATCTTGCACGATGGTGCTGGGGTCTTCGCCGGGCTCCCCTCGCCCTTCGAGGCCACCCGCTATCACTCGCTCATCGTCGAGCGCGCGACGCTGCCGGACTGCCTGGAGATCACGGCGTGGACGGAGGAGGGCGAGATCATGGGCCTCCGTCACAAGGAGCGCGCGGTCGAGGGCGTGCAGTTCCATCCCGAGAGCATCCTGACGACCCACGGCAAGGAGCTGCTCGGCAATTGGGTTCGCATGCTCGTCGGCGCCCGTGGCTGAAGCGCGCGCCGACGTGGCGAGCGCGGTGAGCGCGGCGCATCCATCCTTCGCCGAGGTGTTCTCGTGGATCGAGGCGCGCTCGCTGACGCCGTCTCGCGTCGGCGCTGCGTTCGGCGCCGTGCTGAGCGGTGCGTGGACGGCGGTGCAGATCGGCGCGTTCGCGGCCGCGCTGCGCATGCACGGCGAATCGGCGGAGACCATCATCGCGGCCGCCGAGGCGCTGCGCGCCGTGATGACGTCGGTCGATCACGATCACGTCGAAGTCGTCGACACGTGCGGCACCGGCGGCGACGGCGCGCACACGTTGAACGTCTCGACGGCCGCCGCCATCGTGCTGGCCGGCGCCGGCTGCTACGTTGCGAAGCACGGCAACCGCTCGGTCTCGAGCCGCTGCGGGAGCGCGGACGTCGTCGATGCGCTGGGGATTCCGCTCGACATCGAGCCGGCGCGACAGCACGAGGTGCTGCGGTCGGCGCGCATCGCGTTCTTGATGGCACCCGCGCATCATCCCGCCCTCCGCCACGCCGCGCAGGCGCGACGCGAGCTCGGGCTGCGCACCATCTTCAACGCGCTCGGGCCGCTCGTGAATCCCGCTCGCGCGACGCACCAGCTCGTCGGCGTCTACGACGACGCGCTGCGACCCGTGATGGCGGCGGCGCTCGGTCGGCTGGGCGTGAAGCGCGCGTGGGTGGTCCGCAGCGAGGACGGCCTCGACGAGATCAGCCCGTCGTCACCGACGCGCGTGAGCGTGCTCGAGAACGGCGCGGTGACCGAGCGCATCGTCATGCCTTCGGACTTCGGCGTCGCGCCCATCGATCTCGACGGGCTCCGCGGCGGCGATGCGCCGGGCAACGCTGCTGCGATCGTCTCGATCCTCGGCGGCGACGACCATCCGGCGCTGGCCGCGGTGATCCTCAACGCGGCAGCCGCGCTCTCGCTCGTCCGCTCCGACGACCTCCGAGCCTGCGCGGAGGAGGTGCGTGCCGTCATCGCCACCGGACGCGC
>JAYTOQ010000783.1:0-2362 GCA_043747665.1 Polyangiaceae bacterium
TGTGGGTCTACGTGCGGCTACTTTCGTCTGAACACTTCGGTTTCGCTCGAACGACCGCTTTTTTCTGCTCTCAAGGATGAATCAAATGGCTGAAGGCACCATCAAGCGGTTGACGGACAAGGGTTTCGGTTTCATCGAGACCGGCACCGGCAAGGACCTGTTCTTCCACATGTCGGCTTGCGAGGGCGTCCGTTTCGAGGACCTCAAGCAGGGCCAGCGTGTCTCGTTCACCGAAGGCGAAGGCCCCAAGGGTCCGCGCGCCGAGAACGTCAAGCCGCTCTGAGCGTCTGACGATCGGAAGGGTCACCGGCGTGTGTATGCATTGCGCAGAGCGCGCCTCGCGAATGCGCGCCGGTGAACCATCATACCTATCGAGATGCGGTCGGCACGCGGACAGCTCGGCCTCCTGAGGAGCAACGCTGACCTTCCTCGGACTTCTCGTCCCGCTCGCAGCGGTGCCGGGATGCGGAAGTGACGGCACCGCGGACGCGAACGGCGACGCCGGTTGCGACGCCCCTGGCTTGAACGTCGAAGCCGGCCCCGGCGACGACGGGAACCCGTGCGCTCCGGGAGAGGCCTCGTGCAACGGGACATGCATCGACGTCACCCATGACGACGCGAACTGCGGTGCGTGCGCGACGACCTGCACGGGCGGCCGCGTGGTTCCGCCCGCGGGGATCGCCACCGACACCGCCGGGAACGTCGTCCCTTACGGCACGCGCGTTCTTCTGCTCGCGATCGGGGAGTTCGCGCGCAAGGGCACCGTCTCGCACGTCACGATGGAGCACTCGTCGGTCGTGCGCTTCCTCGAGTACAACTTCCTCGGTCCGGTCGGCCAGCTCGCCGCCAGCGACGCGAAGGTGCGCAACATCGGCAGCCTGCTCGACCCGGCGCTGACGGGCATCCCGATCCCCGAATGACGGCGATCAGCGATTGACGTGACGGGCCACGACGGCGGCCGCGTGAGTGGTCGTCACGCGCAGCTTCGAGCCCAGCTCGCGACGGAGCTGGCGATCCTGGCCGATGCCGAACGCGATCCCGAAGGCCATCACGAACACCACCCACGCCGTGCGCGTCTTCTGCGCGCGACGCGCGTTGCTCGTTCGCCGCGGGCGACCTTCGACTACGAGCGTCTCGTCGACCGCCGGCGCATCGGCGTGCGCCCAGGGCGGCGGCGGGTCGGCCACGGAGCGCGGGGTCAGGAACACGTTGGGCTCGTCCCGCGGCGGAACGAGCGACGCCTTGCGCTTCGGCAACACGACGCGCGCCGGTCGCTTCTCGAGCTCCTTCATGATCTGGAGCACCATCACGCGATCCCACGCCAGCGGCGGACGCACGAAGATCTGCGTCTCGACATCGGCCTCGGAGTCGCGCGGGTTCCTTCGACCCACGGATGCGGACATCATCGCCATGCGTTGCTCCCTGAGACTGCTCGTCGTGCAAGGTCCCGGCCGTCCGTCGGGCACGTCGATTCCTGCGTCTTCGTGGGCGTTTCGTGAGGTCCATGCGGCACGTCCCCCGCCGGCCGCTGCGGGGCATCTCCCGCATGGGCCGAGGTGCGCATGCCGCAGGACGGTCCGCTCGCTGTCGCCTTCGCAAGGTCGCCTGGCGGCTTTTTTCGCGTGCAAATCGGGAGCGAGCGGCGAGCCGGCAGCCCTTGATGCCGGCGCGCGGAGCCCACCTAGCGCGGCGCTGGTGGAACCGCCGAGCGTCGACCTCCTGACGTTCCAGTTCAATTTCGCGCGGACGGGCGTGACGTCGGCGGAGACCATCCTCGACGCATCTGATGATGCCGGCAGGCGAGCACGCGGTGGTCTTCGTCGCGACGGAGCACGACACGCATCGGTCGAAGCACGCCGTGCCGGCCGTCGCGAACGGCCGCGTGTTCGTGGGCGGCCAGAACAGCGTCGCCGTCTTCGGCCTGCGTTGACGGCGAGAAGCGGCCGGCGATTCAGCCGCGCTCCATCTCGTCGAAGACCTCGCCGCTGTACACGGCGAGGCGCTGGAGATGGGGCAAGGTATCCCGGCATCCGGTGAAGCCGAAGTTGAGGGAGCCCGCGTAGGTCTGCACGGTGATGTTCAGGCCATAGCCGTGGAACGGGATCGACAGCGGATACATCTCGTCGAGGCGCCAGCCGCGGAAGTAGAGCGGGGTCTCCGGCCCGGGCACGTTGGACACGACGACGTTGAACGCCGGGCGGAGCCGACCCACAGCGCCGGGGATGAACGAGAGCATCAGCGGCGCGAGGACGAGGCCGCTGTACTGCATGATCGCGCCCTTCGACATGCCCTGGAGCTGCTCCTTCGCGCGACGCGTCGAGACGATCACCGCGTCGAGGCACTTCCGCGGGCTCTCGACGTG
>JAYTOQ010000784.1:0-1849 GCA_043747665.1 Polyangiaceae bacterium
GTCATCGCCGAGCGCCTGGAGAATCTCGACTCGCAGCTGCCCGCGCTCGACAGCATGAGCCGCGATTTTCACTGAACGACGCGTCGCTGCGCCGGCCCCGGCCTCAGCACGGTCGCATCGCCTCGATGGTCTTTGCGAGCGCACGGAGGTCGATGGGCTTGACGATGTGCGCGTCGAAACCGGCCTCGACGCCGCGCGCTCGGTCCCGGTGCCGTCGTCGCGCTCGGACAGGTGTGATCGAGTCGTCATCGGCCTTCGCGCGCACTGTGATATGACCGCCGGCGTCCGTGTACTTTGCAGCATTCGTCACGAGGTTCGAGCCGATCTGGGCGAGCCGCGTGGGGTCGCCGTGGACCGGGAGGCGCGACGCAGGGACGTCGACGGCGAGATGATGCGAGCGCTGCTCGATCAACGGGCTGGCGATCTCGATGGCGCGCGCGACGATGCTGCCCATCTCGACGCGGGCCTTCTTGAGCTCGGTCTTGCCGCGCGTGACGCGGGCCACGTCGAGCAGGTCATCGACGAGGCGCGTCAGATGGGCGACCTGCCGTTCGATGATGTAGTCGCTTCGCACGTCGTCGCTGCGGATCACGCCCTCGCCACGGAACGTGGGGCCGAACAGGGGCAGAGCGCGCGGTAAGCGGAACCCGGCGAAGGCTCCCGCCGACCATGCGCCGCTCGAGCTCGGCCGCAGCAGTCGCGGCGTCACCGGCCTTCGTCGAGGACGATGCCATGGCCTCTCCAGGCGGCACCACGCGCGCGCCGACCTCGCTACGCGGTAGCGGCGTGCTGGCGGTGCGTGGGGGCACGCACCGCGATCGAAATGCCCGGCGCGACGTCGTAGTATGGTGCTGCCGAGGCACCTCGCCGCGTCGTTCATGGCCCTAAGCTCCCGCACGCACCCCGATGCACTCGATGTGCTGCTGCAGCTTACGGCGCAGCTGACCGACGACCGCCCCCTCGAGGAGTTTTTGAAGGCAGTGACCGAGGCCACGCTCGATCTCCTGCACGCCGACCACTCGTCGATCCGGCTCCTCGACACCGCACGCACCGCGCTGCTCTCGGGCGCGCGCTCCGGCACGGGCGAAGAAGACCGACCGATGGACTTCAAGCGCGGGGAGGGGATCCTCGGCTGGGTGGTGGAGCACGGTCAGCCGGCGCGCATCGGCGACGTCGAGCACGACACGCGCTGGCTGAAGGGGCAGGGGCAGGCCTTTCAGGTCCGCTCGATCATGGCCGAGCCGCTCTGGTCGAGCGGCGAGGTCATCGGCGTGCTGGCCGTGACGTCGCCAGCGACCGAAGCGTTCGGCGACCACGATCAGCTCCTCCTGCGGCTCCTCGCGAACTGCTCCGCGCCGCCCATCGAGCGCGCACGCCTCCGTCGCCTCGCCATGTTCGACGACATCACGATGGCGTTCAACCATCGTTACCTGAACCCGCGGCTCGTCGAGGAAATGGAGCGCGCGAGCCGGTCGTCGGGCGATGTGAGTGTACTCTACATGGACCTCGACCATTTCAAGTCCGTGAACGACCTGCACGGCCACGCGGTCGGTGACGCGGTCCTGCGGATGTTCGCCGATCGCGTACGGAAGGCGGTCCGGCGCGTCGATGTCCTCGTACGGCGTGGCGGCGAGGAGTTCGTCCTGATCATGCCCGCGACCGGCGCCACGCAGGCGCATGCCACGGGTCATCGCATCCAGCAGACCCTTCATTTGGAGCCCTTCGAGGCCGACAACGCGACGGTCCGCATCAAGCAGACGGTGTCGATCGGCGTCGCGACCTGGGACAAGCGGGAGACCCCTGAGCAGCTGGAGCGGCGTGCTGACGAGGCCATGTACGAGGCGAAGCG
>JAYTOQ010000785.1:0-7387 GCA_043747665.1 Polyangiaceae bacterium
GCAAGGACCTCGTCGCCGCCGGCGAAGCCTGGGGCCGCATCTCGCGGATGCTCAGCGACGACGACCAGGCGATCCTCACCGCCTCGCGCCTCTTCGAGAAGGGCGAGCGCCTCGACCTCGCCGCCACCATCCTCGCCGAAGGCGCGCCGAGCATCGAGGACCCCGTCGCGCGCGGCCAGCTGATGCAGCGCCTCGCCGAGCTGCGCGAGCAGCTCGGTGACGTGAAGTCCGCCGGCGACTCGTACGCCGAGGCGGCCGACGCGCTCCGCAACGGCAAGCTCTGGGAGGAGGCCGATCGCCTCTACAGCTCGGCGGAGTCCTGGGAGAAGGCCGCCAACGCGGCGCACCAGCGCGGTCTCCTCACCGGCGACCTCAAGCAGCAGGCGATGTTCTTCGCGCGCGCCGCCGACTACCTCGTCAAGGCTGGCCGTCACGACGAGGCGCTCGATCGGCTCGAGGAGGCCACGGACCTCGATCCGCTGAACGACGACTACGCGACGCAGCTCGTCGCGCGTTACAACTCCGACGATCGCGTCGACAAGCTCGTCGCGTTCCTCACGAAGCGCGGCGATCGCCTGACCGATCGCAGCAAGCGCACGAACATCCGGCGCGAGGCCGCCAACCTCGCGACCACGCGCATGCAGGACAAGGAGCTCGCGCGCGAGCTCTGGCTGAAGCTCCTCGAGGACGGCGACGACAAGGAGGCTCTCGAGCGCCTCATCGACGACGCGGTCGAGCGCGAGGACCACACCGAGGCCGCGACGCTGCTCCGGCGCCTCGGTCACAACACCGTCGACAAGGCCGAGAGAGCGCGCGTCGCGCTTCGCGAAGCCGAGCTGCTCGCGGAGGGTGTCGGCGACGTCGACACCGCGATCTCGCGTTACGAGCTGATCCTCTCGGACCTCGACTCGACGTGCCGGCCGGCGCTCCAGGCCATCGCCGATCTCCAGGAGGCGCGCGGCGGCCTCGCCGAGGCCGCCGATGCGCTCGAGCGCGAGCTGAAGCTCGTCGCCGACGTGCAGGAGCGCGGGCAGATCGCGACACGCCTCGCGCGTCTCTACGAGAAGCTCGACGATCCCAAGAACGCCATCCGCGCGCTCGATCTCGTGCGCAAGGCCGACCTCGAGGACTTCGATGCGCTCACGCGGCTCTGCGAGCTGTGCGAGCTCACCGAGCAGTGGGGACGCGTCGCCGAGCTGCTCGTCGAGCGCATCGAGATCGAGGCCGACGAGAGCGAGGTCGTGGAGCTCACGAAGAAGCTCGCGAGCATGCTCGCCGACAAGCTCGATCGCGGTGACGAGGCGCTCGGCGCGCTCACCGATCTCGCCGATCAGGGCGAGCCCACCGTCCGGCACGCGTACATCACGCTCGGCGACAAGCTCGGCTGGAAGGGCATCGTCGCCAGCAAGCTGAAGGAGTGGTGGTTCGACGCCCGTCACGGCTCCGAGCGCACCGGCGCTCTCCGCGGCGCCTTCGAGCGCTTCGCCGATGTCGGTCGCGACGCCGACGCAGTGCAGGTGGCTATCGAGCTGATTCGCACGAAGGGCGCCGACAAGAAGCTCGCAGAGCATCTCGAGGAGCTCGCCGTGAAGACCGGCGATCACGACGCCCTCATCGTCGCGCACGAGCTGCTCGCGCGCGAGGTGCAGGGCGAGGACCGCGGCAACGAGCTCGTTCGTCAGGCAGAGATCCGCGTAAAGGCGGGCATGCCCCGCGCCGATGCCATCACGCACGGCGAGGGTGGCCTCCCCTTCATTCCGCCCGTGGACGCCGAGCCGCTCCTCGAACGTCTCTCACAGCTCGCCGCCAAGCCGGTTGAGGTCATCGACCTCTACGAACGCCAGGTGACGCGCAGCAAGGCGCCGACCGACCGCGTTCGTGCCCTGTCGCGTGCTGCTCAGGTGGCGTCGATGCGCGGGCAGCCCGAGCGCGCGCGCGGCTTCTTCGAGCTCGCCCTCACCGGCGCTCCGGGCGACGACACGCTCGGCGTCCTCGAGTCTGCGGCACGCGACGGCGACAAGCTGAGCGGAGGCGATCGCCTCCGCCGCGCGCTGTGCCAGGCGCTCTCGCAAGGCGGACATGGCGCACGCGACGGAGGTCGCACGCGCGCCAATCTCCTGCGGCGCGCCGCGATGATCGCGCACCGCGATCTCCACGACATCGAGCAAGCGTTCACGTGGCTCGGCGACGCCCTCGTCGCTCACGTCGATTCGCTCACGCTCGACATGCTCGAAGCCCTCGGCATCGACGGCGGTGATCCGCGCCGCGCCGAGGCAGCGCTCAGCCATGCCCTCGGCGAGGTCTTCGACGGACCGCTCGTCAAGCAGCTGCTCGGGCGTCGGGCGAAGATCCGTCGCGAGCAGCTCGTGGAGCCAGTCAACGCAGCTGCCGACCTCAAGAAGCTCCACGATCTGTCACCGCAAGACCAGTCGGTGATGGACGAGCTGGCGGGCCTCCTGATGGAGCTCAACGACTACAAGTCGCTCGTGCAGCTCTACGAGGACCAGATCCTCCGCGGCAAGGACATGAACGCGCGCGCCGAGCTCGCGCGCAAGGTCGCGCGCATCTGGGAAGAGCAGCTCACTGACGGGCGCGAGGCAGCCGACGCATGGCGTCGCGTGATGCGCATGAAGGCCGCCGATCCCGAGGCGACGCAAGGCCTCGAGCGCTCCAAGAGCGGCGCGCTCAAGAAGGCCGAAGGCGATCCGAAGGTCGTCTACGCTCCGCCCAAGCTCGTGAGCGACCAGCCTGTCGCGCCTCCCGCGCGCGCGAAGGCCGAGGCCTCCATTCCGCCGGCCGGAGCGTCATCGTCCAGCGGGCCGAAGCGCCCGTCATCGCCACGCATCTCTGTCTCGCCGCGCGGGCCGGGCAGTGCGAGCGAAGCGACGTCGACGCGCACCGCGCCGACCACGCCGGTCGATACGGCGCAGATGGGCGGCTCCGCCGCTCCGCCGTCGTCCAAGCCGGCGCGGTCGGTCCCTCCGCCGCTGCCCTCGCATGCGATCAACTCGCATGCGATCAAGGAGACGACGTCGGGTCTCACCGCGACGATGACGACCCCGGGCAAGCCGTACTCCAGCTCTCAAGACGGCCGCGCGCTCGAGTCCGAGATCGACGCTTCGCTCGACCGGCTCGAGCTCGAAGGACCGACGGGCACCACTCTCCCCGGCGATCTCCCGAGCGCCAGCAAGGACGGCGTCCCGTCGACGCTCGATGCTCCGGGCACGCGCGGTTCTCGTCCCGCTGTGGCGTTCAACCAGGGCGAGGAAGCAACGCAGAGCGCGCAGGTTGTCCCGCACACGCTCCGCGACAGCTTCCGCGCCGCGCACGAGCCGCTCGCCACCGAGCGCCCCATCACGGCCGGTAACACAGGGCTCGGCGAGAGCTTTCACCCTCCGCCCGTCACTGTTCCGCCTGCCACGATGGAAGGCGAGCCGACGACGAGCCCCGAAGGCGAGCACGGCATCAACGAGGCGCCGACGGGCGCGTCCGCCATCGCCGATGAGCTCGGCTCGGGCGAGCTCGTCGAAGTCGATGACGGCACCGGAGCCGGGATCGCCATCGATCAGCTCCTCGAGTCGACGCTCGCGCGCAGCAAGCGCTCGGGCGAGCTCGCTCCTCGCGCGACCGAGGACGACGAGATCGTCATCGCCGACGATCTCGCAGAGGACGTCGATGACGAGAAGGCAGACTCCGCGCCCGACGAGGACGAAGAGCACACCGACGCCGGCGCGACCGTCCCGCCCTTCCGCCCCGGAAGCTGAACAGCCGTCAGTCGAAGCGCAGCGTCGCCGCGTCGAGCGTCGCGGGCGCACCGAGCACGAACGCGCTGTTCGGCGCGCCGTGACCGAACGGCGCAGACGCGACCACCGGAATGCCGAGGTCGGCGGTGCAGCGCGCCAGGACCTCGACGGCGGTGACGCCGTCCGGCCCGGCATCGCACTGCGTGAAGCCTCCGAGCACGATCGCAGAGAGGTGCCCGAGATACCCGCCGAGCCGCAGCGACGTGAGCATGCGGTCGAGCCGATAGGGGCGCTCCGTCACGTCCTCGATGGCGAGGATGGCGCCCTCGGGGAGCAAGAGACGGTTACCCGCCGCCATGCCGACCAGGAGCGCGAGGTTGCCTCCGACGACCGGTCCGCGCGCGGTGACGCCGTGCGGACCACGATGAATGGTCTCGAGCCCCGTCCAAGCGGCCATCGGGAGCGCCTCGAGCCCGTGGATGAGCGACAGGCGCTCGGCGGCGGTGATCGAGCGGCCCAAGCCCGTGACGTTGGATGCGTGCAAACTACATATACCGCGCGCGTTGGCGATGACGTGGAGCGCCGTGACGTCGCTGAAGCCGACGAGCCACTTGGGGCTCGAGACGAAGGCATTCCAGGGCAGATCGTCGATGATCCGCATGGCGCCGTAGCCTCCGCGCGCGCAGACGATCGCCGCGACCTCAGGATCGATCATGGCGCGAGCCAGCTCGGAGCCGCGTCGCGCATCATCGCCCGCGGTGTAGCCGGTGCGCGCGAGGATGCTGCTGGTGAGCCTCAGCCGATAGCGGAGGCGGAGCCAGGCGAGACCGCGGAACAGCTCGTCACGGTCGAACGGGCTCGCCGGCGCGCAGACCGCGACGATCGATCCGGGACGAAGCGGCGGCGGTCGGGTGAGCAGCACGCTGTCGCAGCGTAGTGCGGGCGGTCCCCCTTGACCACCTTGCGGGACGGGGCGATAGCTGGCTCGTGGCTGCCTCGTCGTCGCTGGTGCGTCTGTCGCGGTTCGCGGGCCGACTGCGTTCGGTGGCGCCGCTGGCGCGACGGGTCATCGATGCCGCGGTCGGCGGTGTCGACGACTGGATGACCGGCAAGCTCGGCGAGGAGTTCAACGAGCGGCTCGCACGGGTTCCGCTGAACCTCACCGCGACGGGCGTCGACGAGTTCGGTCTCGATCCGCAGTGGACGAAGTGGGCGCTGGCGTCCGTCGCGTTCCTGCATCGCAAGTACTTCCGCACCGAGATCTTCGGCAAGGAGCAGGTGCCCGAAGGACGCATCCTCCTCATCGCGAACCACTCCGGTCAGGTGCCCATCGATGCCGCGCTCATCGGGGCGTCGCTCTTCATGGATGTGGAGCCGCCGCGCTTCACCCGCGCGATGGTGGAGAAGTGGACGCAGACGTTGCCGTTCGTGTCGCTGCTGTTCGCGCGCGTCGGCCAGGTGGTGGGCGTTCCCGAGAACGCCAAGCGCCTGCTCGAGAACGACGAGGCGCTGCTGGTCTTCCCCGAGGGGGCACGCGGCATCTCGAAATCTTTCGACAAGCGCTACCAGCTCGAGGACTTCGGTCTCGGATTCATGCGCCTGGCCCTCGAGACGGGGACGCCGATCGTGCCGGTCGCGGTGATCGGCGGCGAGGAGCAGTACATCTCCGTCGGCAACTTCGACTCGCTCGCCAAGCTGCTGCGGATGCCGAGCATGCCAATCCTCCCGCAGCTACTCCTCCCCTTCGGCGCGCTACCGCTGCCCACGCGTTACCGCATCTACTTCGGCGAGCCGATGCGCTTCGAGGGCGATCCCGACGACGACGACGCGGTCATCGAGGAGAAGGTCTTCGCGGTGAAGGCCACCATTCAGTCGATGATCAACCGCGGCTTGAAGGCGAGAAAGAGCGTCTTCTTCTGATGAGCAACGGCAGCAACGGCAGCAACGGGCCGCGATCGCAGCGCGCGCCGGGAAGCGTGCGCGCTCCGGGGAGCGTGCCGCCCCACTCCATGCCGCGCGGGCCGTCGCTCCCGCGTGGCGAAGGCACCATCCTCGTGACTGGCGCGTGCGGCCGCCTCGGCAAGCACGTCGTTCGCATCCAGCATCGCCAGCGGCGCGTGATCGGCGTCGATCGCCGCCCGTTTCCCGACAAGCCGAAGGACGTGGTCCACGAGCAGGTCGACATCCGTCGCAAGAAGCTGAAGGACCTCTTCCGCGCCGAGCCCATCGAGGCGGTCATCCATCTAGGCGTGATGCACGACCCGCGCGCGTCGCAGGCCGAGCATCATTCGTGGAACGTCGCCGGCTTCCAGAAGCTGCTCGAGTACGTCGCGCACTTTCAGGTGCCGAAGCTCGTCGTGCTTTCGAGCGCCAACGTCTACGGCCCGCAGCCCGACAATGCGCAGTTCCTCAACGAGGATGCGCCGCTGCTGGGCGGCGCGCGGTTCAGCGAAATCCGCGACCTCATCGAGGTCGACATGCTGGCGCAGGGCTTCTTCTGGAAGCACCCGTCGACCGAGACGGTCATCCTCCGACCGGTGCACATCGTGGGCGCCGTGCACAATGCCGCCTCGAATTTCATGCGCCTTTCGACCATCCCGACGCTGCTCGGCTTCGACCCGATGGTGCAGGTCATCCACGAGTCGGACGTCGTGGCGGCGATCGGACGCGCGCTCGTGCCCGGGCGTCGCGGGATCTACAACGTCGCGGGGGCCGAGCCGCTGCCGCTCTCGCACATCGTCAAGATCCTCGGAAAGCCGAGCATCCCTGTCCCCTACACGTTCGGCAAGGCGCTGCTGAAGCGTCTCTGGGCGTTCCGACTGACGACGTTCCCGGCGCCGGAGCTCGATCACATCCGCTACGTCTGCATGGTCGACGATAGGCGCGCGCGCGAGGAGCTCGGCTACGTCGCCGCCATGCCGATCGAGGAGACGGTGCGGAGCGTCGAGCTCGAGAGCTGGTAGGTCGTCGACTTCAGCGCATGGCGATGAAGAAGGTGACCGCGACGGCCACCAGGATGACGAGGCCGACGGCAAGACGGAACATCGTGCGCTGGTTCTTTAGCCGGTGCACCAGCCCGGCCTCGCCGTGCGTGCTGACGAGCATCTCGCGCTTCGTGTCCTTCGCGGGTGCCGTGATGCGTAGCCGCTCGCCCCAGTTGGTCGCGATACTGGGTCAGCGAGGGACCAGCGGAGGTCGAGGAGGCCTCGCCGAGGACGTACACATTCGCGCCTGCCTCGATGAGCCACTCCCGCCAGACCAGCTTCTTCGGATTGACCATGATGCCGTTCCGCGTGAGCAGCGCTCCGATCCGCGCGGGGCGATCGTTTGCGGCGGCTTGAATGAGGCCGCGTTCGCTGGCGACGACGCAGCCCGCGATCTCGACTGTGCGCACGCGTGGAGGACGCACCATGGATGGGGGCTACGCGACGGGCTCACGCCGGACCAAACCAATGGCTGGGCGTGCTCGCGTGCTCTATGCGCGCGGCTCGGCAAGCGCACGGCACGCGATCGGCCATGAGCGCCAGCTGGCCGAGCACCGTGCTCGCTGAGTTGGCCGTACCTTCACGCGCCGATGTAGCGCGCGCGAGGGCGCAGAATGAAGCCCGCCGCACGCTGCTCGAGGGCATGCGCGATCCAACCTG
>JAYTOQ010000786.1:0-2975 GCA_043747665.1 Polyangiaceae bacterium
GCCCCGCCGGAGCCGTCTCCGAGCCCCCCGGCGCCGACGACGACGTCGACACGAAGTGGTAGGTCACACGAGCGGGTCGTCGACCTCGGCGTCGCGGGCACGCTTCTCGCGGAGCCGATGCTGCACGTACTCGACCATCCCCTCGACGTAGCTCTCGAAGGGCGGACATCGCACGTCTGTGTCCGCCAGGAGCTCGGACGTGTTGGCGAAGCTATACGAGACCGGGGTGGCGAGCGCCTCGAGGAACGCGCGCGGGCTCTTCGCGATGCGGTCCAGCCCCGGCGTACGTAGGAGCGCCTTCGTGAGATTCGCGGGGATGAACCCCCGCGGGCTTCGCCGACCGCCGGCCGAGGCGATCAGCTCGAACACGCGCCTCGTCGTCAGCGGCGACGGATCACCGACGTGGAACGTGCGACCGGGCGCGCGCGCGTCGCGCGCGAGCGCACAGGTCGCGCGCACGTAGTAGTCGACGGGCACGAGGTGCATCGAGGCCTCGGGCCGCCCGGGCAGCGCGAGCGGGACCTCGCCCGGCGATGTCACGATCAGCAAGATGAGGAAGTACGGACCGCCTCCGCGATCGACCTCGCCGGTCTGCGAATCGCCGACGATGGTCGTCGGTCGCATCACGCATATCGGGAGCTTGGGCATCGCTGCGCGCATCATCTTCTCGCCGCGCGCGAGCGTCTCCTCGACCATGTTGCGGAATTCCTGGCCCTTCTCGAGCTCGCCCTCGAGCACGAGGCCCGTGCGATCGCCGGAGACGAGCGCCGTCGAGTGAAAGGCCAGGCACTTCAGCGAGCGACAGATGCGCGCCACCTCGAGCACCTCGCGCGCACCGCCGACGTTCACGCGCTCGGCCAGTTTCCGTTCGGCCCCCTGCGACGCGAGATGCGCCATGTGATGAATGCGGTCGATCTCCGGCGTCAGCGCCGCGAGCTCGCGGCCCGACAGCCCGAGATCCATCGCCGACGCATCGCCCTCGATGAGGTTCACGCGGCCCCGCTGCTCGAGCGGCAGCGCATCGAGCGCATCGCGCGCCTCGCTCTCCGCGCTCTGCTCGACGATGGCATGGACGAGCGTCCGCGGTCCCGTGCGCAGGATCGCCTCGCACATCTTCCGCGCCGCGAACGACGGGAAGCCGGTGAGGAGGACCACCTCGTCAAAGCCCGCGCGCGTCATCGGACGGAGCCTATACCCGTCGCGCGCGGGTCGTCAGGACTCGTTCAAGGCCCGTTGCCGCAGAAGTGGTCGCCCACCGCGCGGAGCCAGCCGCCGAAGTTAGTGTAGGTCCCGGGGCTGCAGAGATCGCCGGGACCGACCTGGGGAAGCACGCAGGTCGTCTGCTGGACGAACGGGTTGCACTGGCCCGCGCCGCCGTTGACCTGGTTGCGGCACTGGGTCGACGACGCGGCCGCGCACTGGTTGCAGCTCGTGTCCTGGCAGTCGACCGCGCAGCCGGTGTTCCGATTGCAAGCTGCGTCGACGAACGGCGCGGCGCAGCGATAGATGCCGCGCAGCTGCTGGAACGGCTCGTCGAACGGCGTGAGGCACGCCGCACACGCGGCATTCGTGGCGGCGAGCACCTGGAAAGCAGCGATGCACGTGCCCGTGTTGGGACCACCGGCGCACGCCGCCCGGATGGCGTCGAGGTCGACGGCGTCGTCGCAGAGACCCTGGAGCGACGGCGTGACCTGGGTGGTGACGCCCGCTGGACACGCTGCGTAAGGCGCGGGACAGGTCGACTGCTGGTTGGCGCAGACGCGCGGCGTGACGAGCGTGTCGCACGTCGAGCCGGCCGCCGTGCAGTTCGTGCAGGTGACGCCGCCCGAGCCGCACGACCCGTTGGCAAAGCCGATCGCGCACGCGTTCGCCGGCGTGCAGCAGCCGGCGCAGTTGGCGGCGCTGCACTTGACCTTGCAGACGCGGCCCTGGCAGACCTGATTTCCCGGGGTGCAATCGTTGCACTGTGCACCGGCCTGGCCGCATGCCGCGTCCTGCGTGCCGAGCACGCACGTGTTGCCGGAGCAGCAGCCGGCGCAGTTGCCGGGGCCGCACGCGGGGACCTGACACGCTCCGCCCTGGCAGACCTTGGCCTGGCCCGCGCAATTGATGCACTGCGCGCCCGTGATGCCGCAAGCAGTGTTCTGGTTGCCGACGGCGCAGACGTCTGCGCCGATGCAGCAGCCCGCGCAGTTGGCGGGACTGCAGCCTGGTTGCGGGGTGCACACGCCTGCCGTGCAGGCGTCGTTGGGGGCGCAGCTCTGGCAGACAGCGCCGCCCTTTCCGCACGCAGCGGGCGTGGTGGCGACGACGCAGCTGTTGCCGACGCAGCACCCGGGGCAGTTGGCGGCGTTGCAGGTGACCGGCGTCTGGCAAGTGCGCTCGCTGGGCTGACCCGCGGGCACGCACGTACGGCCGGTGGCGGTGCAGTTGGCGCACTGCTGGCCCTGCCTACCGCACGCAATCGAGTCGCTTCCGGTCACGCACGTCGTCCCGTTGCAGCAGCCTCCGCAGTTCTCCGGACCGCACTTCGGCGTGCCCTGGCACTGGCCGCCGCCGTTCGGAGACGAGGCGCAGGTCTCACCGATGTCCGTGCAGCTGGTGCAGGCCTGGCCCTTCTGGCCACACGCGTCGTCGCCGTTGCCCATGAGACATTGGTCGCCGACGCAGCAGCCAGCGCAGTTCGAGGGATCGCACCGAGACACGCTGCACGAGCGCTTCGCCGGATCGCAGGAGCGACCTTGCTGCCCGCAATCGACGCATGTCGAGCCGGAGGTCCCGCACGCGGCGGAGTCGGTGCCCGCGAGGCACGTCGCGGTACCGTTCTCGAAGCTGCAGCACCCGCCGGGGCACTGGCCGGGGCCACAGCTCGTCACCGTTCTCCCGCAGGACTTCTTGGCATCGCAGAACTGAAAGCCGTTGGCGACGCAGTCGGAGCACCGTTGTCCGGTGGCGCCGCAAGCGCGCGTGTCGGA
>JAYTOQ010000787.1:0-2240 GCA_043747665.1 Polyangiaceae bacterium
GTCGAGTTCGACATCCTCGCCGTGCTCGCCGAGAAGCGCGGCGGCGCGGTCTCGCGACGGTCGCTCGCGATGCGCGTTCTCGACCCCGCGCGCGACGGCGACGAGCGCACGCTCGACGTGCACGTATCGCGCATCCGCAAGAAGCTCGGCACCGGCTCGTTCGTCGAGACGGTGTGGGGCGTGGGCTATCGGCTGCTGCCCGGCCGCGAGGCCTGATAGTCGATCCGCCACACGCAGTTGCCGCCGTCGTCCGTCACGTAGAGCGCGCCGTCGTTGCCCTCGGCGACGGCGACGGGACGTCCCCAGACATCGCCGGCGACGGTCACGAATCCGGTCATGAAGTCCACGTACTCGCCGGTAGGCACGCCGTTGGTGATCGGGATCGAGACCACCTTGTAGCCGGTGCGACGCGTGCGGTTCCACGAGCCGTGCTCTGCGGCGAACGCGCTCATGCGGTAGGTGGGCGGAAACTGCGCGCCCGCGTAGAAGGTCATGCCCAGTGACGCGGAGTGCGACTGGAGGAGCACGTCAGGCACGAGCACCGTGCTCCTGAGCTCGGGATGCTTGGCCTCGTGTCGCGGATCTTGATTAGGGCCGATGTAGAACCAGGGCCACCCGTAGAAGCCGCCGCTCCGCACGCGCGTGACGTAGTCGGGCACGAGATGATCGCCGAGCTCGTCGCGCTCGTTCACCGAGGTCCACAGCTCGCCGGTCTCAGGGTGCACCGCGAGGCCTACCGGATTGCGGATGCCCGTCGCGTACACGCGCTCGGCCTTGCCGTCGGGGGTGTACTCGAAGATGCGCGCGCGTCGATCTTCCGCAGCGTCGTCATTGACGTTCGAGCGCGAGCCGACGGAGATCCACATCTTCGAGCCGTCGAGAGAGAAGGCGATGTCGCGTGTCCAGTGACCGCCGCCGCGTAGCCTCCCGCCTCCGGAGATGTCGTTCACCACCACCTCGGCTTCGCCGCGCGCGCGCGCGTCGCCCTTCACATACGGAAAGCGCACCACCGAGTCGGTGTTCGCGACGTAGACCCACCGCGGATCCTTCGGCGGGAAAAACGCGATACCGAACGGCTGCCTGAGGCCCTCGACGAACACGCTCACGAGCTCCGCCTTGCCATCACCGTCGGCATCGCGCAGCACGCGAACGCGGTTGGCCGATGACTCGACGACAAAGAGGTCGCCGTTGGGCGCGGTGCGGGCCATGCGCGGGTTATCGAGTCCGGTTGCGTAGACGTCCACGCGAAAGCCGTCCGGTACGCGCGGTGCTGCGCCCTCGGGCCGCGCGACGAGGTTCGGTCCGTTGTCGATGGACTTCGTGGCGTAGGGCGGCGGCAGATCGGCAGGCGTCAGCTTCCGGCGAACACTGGGCGCATCGGTGGTCCAGTCGCCCTTCGCGTCGTCGCCGGTCAAGAGCTCGCCGGTGGCGTGCGGCCTCGACGGCGTGTCGGGCGCGGCGCTCGTCGCATCGGCCTTGTTGTTGCGACTGCACGCGCTCGCGGGCACCAGCAGAGCGAGGAGCCCGAACCGGACGAGGGCCGTCGGAGAGATCGGCGAGGTCATCGCCCGACTCTAGTCAGAGAAGCAGCGGATTGCTCGTGGACGCGGGCTCGGGCTTGGGCTTGGTCGCCGGCACCGCGGGCGCTTGCGGCGCGCTCGGCGCCTGCGCCGTAGCGGTAGCGGTCGCGGGGCCAGGTGCGGCGGCGGGCGGCGGCGGGCGCGCGGTGCCGGCGCGCGCGGTGGCCGTGCTGTCGGGCGGCGCTGCGCTCGCGGACGGAGCTGCAGCATTCACGATCGGCGCTTTCGCGGCCTTCGCGGCCGGCGTGGTCGGCGTGCTCGGCGCGCTCGGCGCGAGGACGCTCGTGACCGGCGTCGGAGCGGCGGCCGTCGCAGAGCGATCGCGCGCCCCCTTCGAGCCCCAGCGCAGCCACGCGAGCGCCGACCCTCCGACGACGAGGAGACCGATCGCGAACGCCACGAGGAAACCGACGAGCACCGTCCGATGCCGGAGCTCCGGAGAATCGTGCTGCGACCAGCCCGGCGTCGTCCCTGGCCCCGTGCCGCCCATGCGCGACTCGCTGACGGCGGCTGCCTGCACGATGGTGCGCGCCCCCTCGAGAGGCGCAGGACGGATGGAGACACGAGGGAACTTGCCGCTCGAGGCATGGAGCAGGCTCTCCGCGAGCATGCGACCCGCTCCCGAGGCGGGCGCGAACGGCGCGAGCGAGAGCGCGAGCT
>JAYTOQ010000788.1:0-4829 GCA_043747665.1 Polyangiaceae bacterium
TTTTTCCAGGCTGAACACCACGAGCTCGGTGGTGTGGTCGAGGACGCCGCGCGGGATGCGACCGATGTCATCGGACGATCCAACGTCGCCGGCCTTCACGGCGCCCTTCCAATCGCTCTTGGCCTGTTCGGCGAGCTCGAGCGCGTGCTTCAGCGCGTCGGGCTTGGCGCGCGCGCCGCCCGGTGCGCCCTCCGCGCCAGCGAACTGCACGAGCACGACGCCGAGCCTCACGCTGCGCGGAGCTCCGGACGGCATCGACCCGGCATCGAGCAACCCGCTCAGCCCGGTGAGTGAGAATCCCCCGTCGCCGGTGGTATCGAGCGCTCCGGTCGAGTTCCCACTCCCACCGTTCATGGCCGCGGCCGCGGCCGTGCCCGTCCCCGTGCCCGCTCCCGTGCCCGCATCGTTCGCGTTCGCGTTCGCGCCCGCATCTGCGCCCGCATCCACGCTCTCGACGCGAGGCTGCGCGTGCCCCATCTGCTCCATCGTCAACCACGCGGCGAGCACGACCACCGCCGCCCCGAGGACAATCGAGGCCCATCTTTGGATGCGATCTCTCACGGTCGATCAGTCCCTGGTCCGGCTCACGCCGAGCGCGAGTCGCCGTCGGCAGCGCCGCCGGCCTTGTGCTTGTGGTCTTCTTCTTCTTCTTCGACGATGGGCGGCACCGGCGGCCCGTATTCCTCGAAGGGACGCATCGTGGCGGCCGGCGGATCCCCGTGCAGCTCGAGCTGCGCGGCGAGCCAGTTCTCGCGCGCGATGAGGATCTTCTTCTCGCTCTCGAGCTCGGGCGTCATGTCCATGTTGGCCAGGACCTTCTCGAGCTTCGCCTGGATCTCGGCGAGCTCCTTCCGAACGAGCACGGGATCGATCATCTGCCGCTCGGCGTAGTCCTCGGCGAGGACGAGCAGCTTGTTCTGCCCGGCCTCGGCGAAGCCGGGACCGACCACGACGCGCTTCGACTCGGCGCCGATGCGGTACGTGACAATCCCGGTACGCAGCGCAGCGACCACCGGCAAGTGACCGGGAAGAACGCCGAACTCTCCGTTGACGCTCGGCGCAGTGACCTCGTCGACGCTGACTGAGAGCGCCTTGCCCTTGGGCGTGACGATCTCCAGCTCGATCTTGTCGGCAGCCATCAGCTCACTTCTTCTTCAGGAGGTCGGTGGCCTTGGTCTTCATCTCGTCGATGTTGCCGACGAGGTAAAAGGCCTGCTCCGGGTACTTCGCGTCGTCGTCGTACTTGCCGTCGAGGATCTCGCGGAAGCCTGCGATGGTCTCCTTGAGCGGGACGTACTTGCCGGACGCGCCGGTGAACTGCGCGGCGACGAAGAACGGCTGCGAGAGGAAGCGCTGGATCTTGCGGGAGCGCGAGACGGTCAGCTTGTCCTCTTCCGACAGCTCGTCCATGCCGAGGATGGCGATGATGTCCTGGAGGTCCTTGTACTTCTGGAGCGTCGACTGGATTTTGCGCGCGATGTCGTAGTGGTCCTGGCCGATGACGTTCGGATCGAGCAGCGTCGACGTGGAGTCGAGCGGATCGACGGCCGGGTAGATGCCGAGCGCGGCGAGATCGCGGCTGAGAACGGTGGTGCCGTCGAGGTGCGCGAACGTGGTGGCGGGCGCGGGGTCGGTGAGGTCGTCGGCGGGGACGTACACGGCCTGGATCGAGGTGATCGAGCCCTTGTTGGTCGAGGTGATGCGCTCCTGGAGCGCGCCCATCTCGGTGGAGAGCGTGGGCTGGTAACCGACGGCGCTCGGAATTCGACCGAGGAGCGCGGACACCTCCGAACCCGCCTGCGTGAAGCGGAAGATGTTGTCGATGAAGAGGAGGACGTCCTGTCCCTCTTCGTCGCGGAAGTACTCGGCGACGGTGAGCGCCGAGAGCGCGACGCGGGCGCGGGCGCCCGGCGGCTCGTTCATCTGACCGAAGACCAGGGCGGTCTTCGAGAGGACGGGCTCGCCCGACTCGAGGAGCGACGACTTCATCTCGAGGAAGAGGTCGTTGCCCTCGCGCGTGCGCTCGCCGACGCCGGCGAAGCAGGACACGCCGCCGTGCGCCTTCGCGACGTTGTTGATGAGCTCCTGGATGAGGACGGTCTTGCCGACGCCGGCGCCGCCGAAGAGGCCGATCTTGCCGCCCTTGCGGTACGGAGCGAGGAGGTCGATGACCTTGATGCCCGTCTCGAAGACCTCGATCTTCGTCGACTGGTCCTGGAACGACGGCGGCGCCCTGTGGATCGGCGACGTGCGCTTGGCGTTGACCGGCCCGGCCTCGTCGATGGGCGCGCCGATGACGTTGAGGATGCGGCCGAGGCACTCGGGGCCGACGGGCATCGCGATCGGGCTGCCGGTGTCGCGGACTTCCATGCCGCGGACGAGGCCGTCGGACATGTCCATGCAGATCGCGCGGACCGTGTTCTCACCGAGGTGCTGAGCGACCTCGAGGGTGAGGTTGTCCTTCTCGTTCGAGATGCTCGGGTTGGTGAGCTTCAGCGCGTTCAGGATCTTCGGGAGCTTGCCGGCCTCGAACTCGACGTCGACGACGGGACCGATGACCTGGACGATCTTCCCCCGGCCCATGCCGGGCATCGGCGGGGCGATGGAGGGAGCGCGCGCGTGATCGGGAGAACGATCGGGGGCCGGGGGAGACGAGAGCGACATGATGAGGGCAGAGGCTCCTATGTTCGTGAATGACGGCGGGCGGAAGCCAAAGGCGCTGGCGGGCAGCTAGGGCCGCGACACTCGCTGGGTAAGTGGCGGCCCCGCGTCTAACATGGGCCGGCGGGAAGCTCAATGCGGTACGGGACGGCGCTGCCGGCAGCTTGACCGCGTGGGTGCCTGCGCCTAATCGTTCCCTCCTTGATCTCGCCCGAGACCATCGCCCTCGTGCGCGAACGCACGGACATCGTCGCGGTGATCACCGAGGGGGTCAGCTCGCTGAAGCGGCGCGGTCGATCGTGGGTCGGGCTCTGCCCGTTCCACAAGGAGAAGTCGCCGAGCTTCCACGTGAACCCCGATCGCGGGTTCTTTCATTGCTTCGGATGCAAGGAGTCGGGAAGCGCCATCGACTTCCTGATGAAGCACGAGGGCTACACGTTCCCCGAGGCGGTGCGGGCGCTCGCCGAGCGCGCCGGTATCCCCATCGAGGAGGAGCGCGGGCCGAACGGGAACGCCCAGTCGTCGGAGGCCGATCGCCAGCGCAAGGCGCGCGAGGATCTCTATGCGGTCAACGCGCTCGCCGCGACATTCTTCGAGCAAGAGCTCCGCAAGAACGAGCACAAGGAGTACGCGCTCGAGGAGCTCGCGCGACGCGGACTCGTCCCCGGCGCCGATCCGAAGATCGACGAGGTCCTCCAGGCGTTCCGCATCGGCTATGCGCCATCGCAGTGGGACGGGCTCGCGAGCTTCTTGAAGGCACAAGGCGTCTCGCCCGTCGCCGCCGAGACGGTCGGCCTGCTCGTCCCGCGCAGCAGCGGGTCGGGCTACTACGATCGCTTCCGTCATCGCTTGATGTTCTCGGTGGTCGACGCGCAGGGACGCGTCGTCGCGTTCAGCGGTCGCGCGCTTCGGGAGCTCCCGCCCGAAGCACGCAGCGATGCGTTGCCTGGCCAGGTCGCGCCGCCGCGTCCCGGTCTCGTACGTCTCGACTCGAACCCGCGCGCCGTGCCGGATCCCGATGCGCACAAGCCGCCCAAGTACATCAACTCGCCGGAGAGCCCCGTCTACACCAAGGGCCAGATGCTCTTCGGCATCCACCAGGCCCGCCACGCGATCCGGCAGGGCGAGGTCGCTGTGCTCGTCGAAGGAAACTTCGACGTCGTCTCGCTGCATGCGCGCGGCGTTGCCAACGTGGTCGGCATCCTCGGCACCGCGTTCACGACCGAGCAGGCGAAGCTGCTGAAGCGCTTCGCGCCCGACGTCGTCTTCATGCTCGACGGCGATCACGCCGGTCGGAAGGCGGTGCGCCTCTCGCGCGAGGCGGTGCGTCAGGCCGGCCTGTCGGCTCGCGTCGCGGATCTGCCGAACGGCGTCGATCCGGATCAGCTCGCGCGCGAGAAGGGCAAGCAGGCGATCGAGGACCTCATCGCGAACGCGAAGGGGATGCTCGAGGCGCTCATCGAGATGTCGCTCGACGAGAGCTTCACCCAGGCTGACGCCTACGAGAAGCAGGCGCGCATCGCCTTCGTGGCGAAGCTCCTCGCCGAGGAGGACGATCCGGTCGTGCTACCGATGCTGAAGGGCTTCACCGATCGCATCGCAGGTCGCCTCGACATCGTCCGCTCCGGCGAGGGCGCGTTTCGCGCGGTCGAGCATAGCGTGAAGCAGGCGGTCGCGAAGGCCGAGGCCGAGCGCCGCCGCGCCGAGGCGGCAGCCGGTCAAACGACGCGACATCAGATGCAAATCAGCAATGGTTCGCGCATCGCGCCGCCCACGCCCGGCGTCGCCGAGCGGAAGGCCATGATCGCGCAACTCGTCGAATGGCCTACGCTTTTGGATGAGCCCGAGATCGCCGAGGAGCTCTCGCTTCTCGAGGGCGAGAGCGTGAAGGTGGTGGCCGCGCTCCGGCGCGCCTGGAATTCGGCCGACAAGAAGCTGGACACCGCCGCGTTTCTTGCGCAGATGGACCCCGGCGTAGACCCTCGGGTCCGAGCATTCGCGGCGGAGCGGCTCGCGGACCCGCAGACAGAGAGCGAAAAGCAAGCGAAAGAGTACTTGCTCGAGAACGCAAAGAAGCTAAAGAGGCTGCTCCTTTCGCAAGAAGCCGCAGAGATCTCCCGCGAGACGTACCGGGCGCATGGAGATGCTGAGGCCGAGCGAGAGCTCCT
>JAYTOQ010000789.1:0-4011 GCA_043747665.1 Polyangiaceae bacterium
CCTGCGCGAAGCATCAGCTCGCATGCCTCGCGGATGGCGCCCGAGCGCAGCACCACCGGCGAACGGTCCGGGCCCGCGTCTGACGCCGCCGAGCTCGGCGCCACCAGCGTCGGCGTGAACCGCGCGCCCTCGCCATGGAGGATGCGCGCCAGCCGCTCGCACGCCGCCACCAAGTCGACATGGGGAAGGCCGCGCTTCGCATGCGTGAGCAGCGCGCTCGCGACGAGGGCGCTCGGCGTCACCGCCGTCACGCGGTTGATCTCGTTCATCGCGCGGTAAGCGAGCCGCGTGACGAGCGCGCGCCGCCGCGCCGGCGTCAGCGGACGCTTCGTCTCGCCGAGCTCTCGGAGCACGCCGTCGAGCGTGAGCAGCTCGCCGAACTGCACGTTGAGGCGCCCGTAGCGACCGAGCGCGCTCTCCGCGGCGCGAAAGAGACCGCCGACGTCCTCCTTCGTCTTCTCTCCGCCGGAGAGCTCGTGCACGTACGACTTCTCCTCGACGAGGCGCTCGTAGCCGATCGAGATCGGACAGAACCAGACCTTGCGCCCCGGGCTCTCGCCGGCCTGGGCCTCGGCGCCGAGCACCGCGTCGACCACGATCGAGAGCAGCCCCAGCTTCGGTGGCAAGAGCTTGCCGGTGCGCGAGCGGCCGCCCTCCAGAAAGAACTCGAGCGGCCAGCCGTCCTTGAGGAGGCGTCGCATGTACGCATCGACCACGGCGCCGTAGAGACGGTCGCCCTTGAAGCTGCGGCGGATGAAGAACGCACCCGCCCGCCGCAGCACCGGCCCCAGCGGGAAGAACGAGAGGTTGTCGCCGGCCGCCACCAGCGGGATCGGCATGTTCGCGCGGTGGAACACCCGTGAGAGAATGATGTAGTCTACATGCGACTTGTGGCTGGGCAGGAGCACGAGCGTCCCGTCCTTCGCCGCCTGCCGCAGTCGCTCGAGGCCGGGCTCGTCAATCTCGAAGCCCGTGTACATGCGGGCGACGGTCTGGTCGATGAGCGCATCGAGCGCACGCACGGCGTTGGGGTCGACCTCGGCCTCGAGCTCCCGCAACATCGAGAGCGCGCGATAGCCTAGAACGCGCTGCTCCGCCGAGCCTTCGCCGGCCATGTCGCGGATCACCTTCTGGAGGCGCGGGCTGCGCAGCACCTGATCGCGCAGCCGGTCGGAGGGCTTCTTCGCAGGGCCGAGCACGCCGCGGCGCTCCCGCTCGAGGCGGCGAAGCAGCGTGTACGTCAGCCGGCGCACGAGCACGTCGTCGGACGGAGCGGGAGCGATGGGGGTGACGCCGTCGGCTTGCTTCGTCTCTTGCTCGATGAAGGCTTGGACGTCGACCGGCTCGCCCGCGCGGAGCGTGACGTGGCGCCAGTTGGCGAGGAACTGCACCACCGTGCGGATCTTCCCCGGCCACTCGCGCGGGCCGAACAGCGTATCGACGGCGTTGTGCTTCTGCGCATCGGGGCTGCGCGTCCAGACGAAGACCTGCGGCACGAGGAGGATCGGCGTGGTCCGCGCGCGCTGCGCCTCGAGCACGCCGCGGAGGAACGCATCGCCTTCGGTCTTGCCGCGCGTCGGCAGCGCACGCGCGACGCCGCCGCGCTGCCTGGCCACCGGCGGCGGATCGAGCAGGGTCGGCGGCCGCTTCAGAAAGAGCGCCGCGGAGTGGCCGCCGTCGATGGCCTCACGCAGGCGCTTGATGTCGTCGACCTCGCGCCGGGGTCGCAGGGCAGAGAGCCAGCCGCGGCCCATGGGCTCCAGCACCCACAACCCGAGGTCGTTCGCGAACCGCACCTGCGGCAGCCGCAGGCTCTTGGTCAGGTAATCGAGCGCGAGGAAATCGACGAACGAGAGATTGCGAAGGACGTAGAGGACGGTTCCGCGCGCATCCGCTTCACGGACGCGCCCCGCCCACGCCTCATCGACCTCGATGTGCTCGAAGAACCGCTGGTAGATCCACGCGAGCGCCGGATTCGGCGCGTACGATTCGGGTCCGTCGCTCATCGCTCATCGCGCGTCACCGTCTCGACGAGGGTGAGAGCACCCGGGCTCAGCCGCCGAAGGCCTTCTGCACCATCGCGACGATCTTCTTCGACGAGTCGGTGGAGAGGCCGTTCTTCGTTCCGTACGGCCAGCTGTAGTTGATCATCTGGACCTGATCGCACGAGAGCGAGACGAGGATGTCGGCAGGGACGCTGCCGCCCGGCGCAGCAGCGCCAGCGGTCGGAGGCGCGCCGTAGCCGATCTGGAAGCCGAACTCGGCGAACATGCAGCTCTGACGCGGGAGCACGAAGTTCGACTCGTGGCCGAAGAGGTCGAGCACGTCGTCGTGCTGCGTCTTGTCGGTGATGGCCACCGAGCCGAGGATCCGGAAGTTGTGGAAGCGCGGCACGTCGGCGCTCGCGTTCGGCAGCGGCGTTCCGCCCGGGAGCAGGCCCGGCGGCAGGAGGCCCGGCGGCAGGAGCTGCGCACCGGCGCTCAGCCACTGCTGGATCTGCGGCGGGATCCCGGCGGGAAGCGCGCCCGGCGCGGCTGCGGCGGTGGCTGCCGGGGGCTCGTAGTTCTGGAGCCGGTAGATCGTGACCGGCTGGCTCGTCATGCCCGCGAAGGGTTGCGAGAGCGCGCCTGCGCAGCCCGAGGTGGAAGCGAAAAGCGCGAGCGCGAACGCGGAAAGGAGGAGTCGGTTCATGACGGCCGAACCCTACCACGAACGCTGCGCGCTCGTCCCTACAGCGCTACGGTAGGGCAATGCTCCGCATCAAGAAGATCGATCACGTCGCGATCTGCGTGAGGGACGTCGACGAAGCCGTTGCAAAGTACAAGCAAGTGCTGGGGCTCGACCCGCAGGTCCGCGAGGTCGTCGCGTCGCAGAAGACCGAGGCGGTCCTCCTGCCGATCGGCGAGACGAGCCTCGAGCTGATCTCTCCGCGCGGCAACGAGGGCCTCGAGAAATTCCTCGAGAAGAAGGGCCCCGGCCTCCATCACATCGCCGTCGAGGTAGAGGGCATCGAGCAGGCGCTCCTCACCCTGAAGGCGCTGGGGATCCCGCTCATCGACGAGACGCCGCGCAAGGGAGCGCGCGGTCACAAGGTCGCCTTCTTGCATCCGAAGGCGACCGGCGGCGTGCTCGTGGAGCTCGTGGAGCCGGACCACGACACGGACGGAAAAACGCAGCCGGAGCCGGGGGCCACGTGATCTTTCGCCAGCTCTTCGACAAGGAGTCGTCGACCTTCACGTACCTCGTCGGCGACGAAGACAGCCGCAAGGCGGC
This sequence comes from Polyangiaceae bacterium, assembly GCA_043747665.1. Taxonomy (GTDB): domain Bacteria; phylum Myxococcota_A; class Polyangia; order Polyangiales; family Polyangiaceae; genus Labilithrix. The sequence goes on from JAYTOQ010000789.1 coordinate 3,274, forward strand.
GCTGATCGATCCGGTCGTCGAGCACGTCGAGCGCGATCTCCTGCTCGCGAAGGAGCTCGGGCTCGACGTGACCGTCATCCTCGACACGCACGTCCACGCCGACCACATCACGGGCGCCGGAACGCTTCGCGAGCGCACCGGCGCGAAGACGCATTTCTCCGCGCAGGGCGGGCCCGCCTGCGCCGACGTGCTCCTCCACGACGGCGACGTCGTGCACGTGGGCGCGCTCGTGATCCGCGCGCTCGCGACGCCGGGCCATACCGACAGCTGCATGAGCTACCTGGTCGGAGACCGCGTGTTCACCGGCGATGCGCTCATGGTGCGAGGCTGCGGGCGCACCGATTTTCAGCAGGGCGACGCGCCGACGCTATGGCGCTCGGTGCACGACAAGCTCTTCACGTTGCCGCAAGCGACTTACGTGTATCCTGCACATGATTACCGCGGTCAGACCTGCTCGACGATCGGCGAGGAAAAGCGGTGGAACCCGCGCCTCGGTGGCAGCGCGACCGTCGCGTCGTTCGTGGAGCTCATGCATGCGCTGCATCTCCCACCGCCCGCGCGGATCGACGAAGCGGTGCCGGCGAACAAGGCCTGCGGCAAGCGCGACTGATCCTGGCGCTGAGATTGTATCGCTCGACGCGTCGCGCAGTGGCAGAACGCTTCATAGCGGGTCGTCACGCCGCACAGATGAAGGCGGAGCTCTCGGCAATGCCTGCGCCGAGCAGACGCTGCTTTACG
>JAYTOQ010000790.1:0-2008 GCA_043747665.1 Polyangiaceae bacterium
GTGACCGCGACGGCGGCGGGCGCGACGACCAGCCCGCCGTCGGCGGCCCCGACGGTCGCGGTCTGCGAATGGCTGTTGTCGCCCCAGCACTTCACGGTGTTGTCGGTCTTGCGGGCGCACGTGTGCTGCGCGCCGAGCGCGACCTCGAGGATGTTCGCGCCGGGCGGCGGAGGCGGGATCGGGCCCGTGTCCTCGACGACGATGTCGACCTCGTCGATCACGTCCGCGGTGCTGCCGGAGTCGCGACGGAGGCGCACGTCCTCGACCCCGACGATGCCCGCGCACGCCATGATGCTACCGCCCGTCGCGAGCGCCATACCTGCGAGCGCGAAGCCGATGCGCCGTGCGCGCGCTCGCGCTCGCGCTCGCATCAGAAGCGCCCCTGGAGCGTCATCGAGCCGAGGCCCACGCCGACACCGAGCGCGGGCTCGCTCTGCTTGCCCGACGACGAGGACTTCGCGCTGCCGCTCGGCGCGGTGAAGAACAGCACGGCGCCGCCGGCGAGCAGCACGCCGCCCGCCACGAACGAGATGGTGGAGATGGTGCCGGCGTTCTTCGCATCGGTCGCCAGCGTGACGCCGGTCCGATCGCATTCGAGGCCCGTGCAATGCGTCTTCGCGTCGGTCCAGATCGACGAAGTGCGCAGTCCGAAGATCACACCGACGACGACGCCCACACCGCCGAGGCCCATGGCAACGTAGGAGACGATGCGCTGGGTCCCGCCCGAGCCGGTCTGCTCATCGGGAACCTTGGTGTCACCGGACGAGCCGCTGCCCGAGCCGCTGCCCGCGCCGCTGCCGCTCTTGGGTTGGCTCGCTTCGGGATCGGCGTCGAGCGCAGGGATCTCGACGCTCGGCGAACGCGTGCGATCGCTCACGTCGATGGTGGTGGTAAAGGCCTTCTTGCCCTTCGCGGTGGCCTCGATGGCATGCTTGCCCGGATCGACGGGCACCGCGGTACCGAGCGCCGCTGCATCGAGGACGTTTCCGTCCAGCTTCACGTCGACGTTCTTCTCCACGCTGACGATGGTGAGCTTGATCAGCCGCGGCTCGAGCTTGTCGGCGCGCTCCCTCGCGGTCTTCTCGCGGTCGGGGCGCCCGAGGCGCTGCGCGAGCGCGATGGCCTCGTGGAAGCGTGCCCACGCGCTCGCGAGCTGGCCCGCGCGCTCGTAGCAGTCGGCGAGGTTGAGCAACGTGCCGACGGCGGGCGCGATCTTCTGGCTCGCGACGAGCTTCGGGCACGCCTCGGAGTACCGCTTCGCGTCCATGAGCTTGCGCGCTTCCTGGAACAGCGATTCGGCGGCCGCGGCGCCGCCCTCCGTCGGCTCGGCGCGCACGTCGATCGCCGCGGTCGTCGTGCCGGCGATGAGGCCCGCAGCGAGAACGAACGCGATGCCCCGGACACGCACTCTCACTCCCCGAGAATAGACGTGTTTCGGTCTGGGCGCTGAAGACGCTCAGTCGCGCGTCGAAGGGATGCCGCCGCCGCCGGCAGCAGGCGCGGCGCCCGGCGCGGAGCCGGCGGCCGGTCGCGAAGGCTTGCGCGGCGCGATCGGCGCAGGCGGACGTCGGGGCGCAGGCTCGCCGCCGGTCGACGGCGGACGCGCAGCATTCGCATCGTTCGTCACCGCTGCGCTGACCACCGGAAACGGAGATGCGCCGAGAACATGACCGGCGGCACCCGACGGCGTCTCGCCCTCGGGTGCCGCCGGCGTCGGCGGCGCGACGTTCGCGATCACCGAGGTCGCGCCCGCCTGGGGCGGCGCGGCTGCTGCGCCCGCCGCGAGCGTGGGCGACGTGGCGGCGCGCTCGTGCCTTGCCCACGCGAAGGCGCCGCCCGCGACGAGCGTCGCCGCGAGCGCGACAGCGGCCCAGATCATGTTCGCGCGCCCCGGATCGAGGCGCCCACCATGCGTTCCCGACCACGGCGCGGCGGTGCCGGTGTCGCTCGCGCGCGGCGGGAACGTCTGCGAGATGCCCGCCTGCGGGATGCCGTAGAGCGCCGCGAG
>JAYTOQ010000791.1:0-4934 GCA_043747665.1 Polyangiaceae bacterium
CCGTTCGTCACGGCGATTCGACCGCTCGTCACGTATCGGCGGCCCCGCGGACGGCCGACCTATGTTCCTTGGCAACCCGAGCCCTGGAGGCCAACGTGAGCAGGTCATCGCTTCGATTTTCCGTCGCTGTCGTCATCGCCGTTTCCGTCGCGAGCGCCGCATGCGCGGCGAACAGCGCAAACAGCGCAAGCAGCGCGAGGCCGCAGGGAGGTCCCCCCGTCACGGCACCCGTCACGGCACCCGTCACGGCACCCGTCTCGAGCTCCACGGATGACGCCGCGATGCTCGCCCTCGGCCGCCGCACCGCCGATGCGTTCTTCGCGCGCGAAGCGCACGCGCTGTGGGAGAGGTTCACTCCGCCGCTGCGCGCGAAGGTGGGCAGCGAAGAGGGCCTCGCTGCCTTCCGCGCCAGCGCCGAAAAGCAGCTCGGCGCCGAGTCGTCGCTCGTGAACGAGCGCGTCGAGCACGCGGCCGGCGTCGCCGTGTACGTCCGCATCGCGAGGTACGAGCGCTTCGCCTCGCCGGTGAAGATGGTGATCGGCTTCGACGCCGACCGCAACATCGCCGCGTTCGGGATCGCGCCGGAAGGAAAGCTCGCCGCCGCACCCACCAGGAACGCCGACTACCGCACCCGCGCGTCGCTGCGCCTTCCCTTCGAGGGCGCGTGGAACGTCGCGTGGGGCGGAAGGACCATCGAGCAAAATCAGCACGCGGCGACGACCGATCAACGCTTCGCGTACGACTTCTTCGTGATCGAGAACGGCTCCTCGCACCGCGGCGACGGCCGTCGAAATGACGACTACTTCGCGTACGGAAGATCGGTGCTCGCGCCCGCCGCCGGCCGCGTGGTGGTGGCGGTCGACGGCATCCCCGACAACCTCCCCGGCGAGCTCGACGGGAAGAACCTCGTAGGCAATCACGTCATCCTCGATCACGGCAACGGCGAGCACTCGCTGCTCGCGCACCTCGCGCCGGGCAGCGTCGCGGTGAAGCCCGGCGACGAGGTGCGCAGCGGGCAGAAGCTCGGCCGATGCGGCAACAGCGGTCATTCGAGCGAGCCCCACCTGCACTATCACCTGCAGACCACCGCACGCCTGGGCGACGGAGAAGGCCTGCCCGCGCAGTTCGTGGGCTACGTCGTCGACGGAGCGCACGTCGCGCGTGGCGAGCCGGTGCGCGAGCAACGGATCGAGCCGGCCGCAGCAGCTTCCGCTCGACACGATTGAACGGCTACGCTCCACGAATGGCCGCGCTCCCTCCGCCGCTCGCGCGGCTCTACTGGGCGTGTCAGCTGATCGGCTTCGGGCTGTACGTCGCGGTCACGAGCTTCCAGATGGGGAAGCTGGGCGTTCACATGCCGCGGGCGCTCCTCGAGCCGACCCTCGCCGCGGTCATCGGTGTCGGATCCACGCATCTCGTGCGACGTCACGTCCGGACGCATCGCTGGCTCGCGCTGGGCGTCGGAGCGCTGGCGCCGCGCGTGCTGCTCGCGGCGGTGGGCCTCGCCGTCGTGATGGTGGGCGGACTCTCGATCCTCGAGCTCGGCGTCTATCGCGACCCGCAGCCGTCGCCCGTGGCGATGATGGTCTTTGCGACGATGCGCTGGACGCTCATCTTCCTCGTCTGGACCTCGCTGTACTTCGGGATTGGCCTCGTGCGGCATCGCCAGGAGGTGGAGCTCTCGGTCCTCCGTCTCGAGAAGGCGCAGAAGGCCGCGGAGCTGCGCGCGCTGAAGGCGCAGCTCAATCCGCATTTCCTCTTCAACTCGCTCAACAGCATCCGTGCGCTCGTCAGCGATGAGCCGAGCCGCGCGCAGGACGCCATCACCGAGCTCTCGCGCATGCTTCGCTACACGTTGCGGAGTGGCGAGGAGGACGTCGTCACCCTCGACCGCGAGCTCGCCACGGTGGATGATTACCTGGCGCTCGAAGCGCTGCGTCTTGGCGATCGTCTGGAAATACAGCGCGAAATCGCGCCGGAGGCGAGGCAAGCGAGCGTCCCCGCGATGCTGCTCCTCACCTTGATCGAGAACGCCATCAAGCATGGGATCGCGCGCTTGCCAGCGGGCGGCACGTTGCTCCTGCGCGCATCCGTGGTGAGCGGCAGTCTTCGTCTCGACGTCGAGAATCCGCGACCAGCTCAGCCGACCGAGCCGCTGCCGGACTCGAATGGCATCGGTCTGCCCAACGCCGCGGAGCGCTTGCGGCTGCTCTTCGGTGAGCATGCCACGGTCAGGGTCGATCTCTCGGAGCCGGGTCGTGCGCGTGCGCAGGTGGAGATCCCCGCATGAAGACGCTCCTCGTCGACGACGAGCCGCTCGCGCGGAGAGAGCTCCGGCGTCTCCTCGCGCCCTATCCGTGGATCGAGATCGTGGGCGAGGCCTCGCACGTCGACGAAGCCGAGGAGCGGATCCGCGCGCTCGCGCCGGAGCTGATCTTCCTCGATATCGAGATGCCCGGTGGCACCGGCTTCGATCTGCTTGCGCGGCTCGAGCTCGCGCCACGCGTCGTGTTCACGACCGCGCACGACGAGCACGCCGTGCGCGCGTTCGAGGTGGCGGCGCTCGATTACCTCCTGAAGCCGATCGAGCCCGAGCGCCTCGCAGCGGCGCTGGCACGCCTGCCGGGCAGCGCTCGTGCCGTCACCAGCGCTCGCGGCGCAGCGCTCTCGCCGCTCCAGCAGCTGTTCGTGCGCGACGGCGCGCGCTGCTGGTTCGTTCCGCTCCGCGACGTCCGTCTCCTCGCGGCGGAAGGAAACTACGTGCGCGTGGTGTGGGGAGACGAGCAGCCGCTGCTCGGCCGCTCGCTCGTGACGCTCGAGCAGCATCTCGATCCGCAGCGATTCTTTCGGGCGAATCGCCACCAGATCGTGAACCTCGACCACGTCGATCAAGTCGAGATGGGCCCTGGTGGTCGCCTGGTGATGGCGCTGCAGGGCGGCCCCGAGATCGAGCTCTCGCGCCGTCAGACGCGCATCTTCCGCGCGCGCATGGCGCCGCCCGCCCTGGCGTCCAAGCGGCCGCCTTCGGAGTAGCGCTGTAGCCCTAGCGACGAACGCGCTGGCGGGGGAATGCGCTCGGAGCGCGTCGCTCGCGCGTCGCAGGCACGGCGGGGAGCGCTTCGCGGCGCATGGCCTCGATGGCGGTCGTGCTCTGACCGCGCGCGGCGAGCACCAGCTCGGCGACATCGAGCGCGGGCAAGAACAGCTCGGTGCGCGCGAAGCGTCCGATCTTCCCCGCGAGGATGCGCGGCACCATGAACATGATCCTGCGAATGGCGTCGGCGATGCGCCGCGGCATCGCGATGCGATCGATGACGGGATCGAGGAAATCGTTCACGGCGCTCATCAGGTCGCGCATGCCCTGCGCGGCCTCCTCGAGCACGTCGTAGAAGAGCGCGGTCATGAGGACGACGTCGTCCATCGCGCCGCTCTCCTTCGTCTTCGAGTCGACGAGCGCCATCTTCTTGAAGAAGCGGATGCTGCCGCCGTCGGTGGCCTCGTCGTCGTCGAGGAACGCGGAGAGCTCGGGCATCAAGATGGCCATCGCGCCGATTTCCCACATGAGCCACATCGAGCGGTGCGAGCCGCCCATGCGCATCAGCCGCAGGATCTCTTCGAAGATGCGCGGGCGAGCGGCGCGTGCGAGCTCGGCGCGGCTGCCCACCATCGCGTCGTAGCAGTGCGGATCGATGCCGAGATCGAGACGCGCCGCGAACTTGATGGCGCGAAGGATGCGCACCGGATCCTCGCGGAACCGGACGGCGGGCTCGCCGATGGTGCGGATGGTGCGCCGCTGGATGTCCGGCATGCCTCCGCACCAGTCGAGCACCTGGCGGCGATCGAGATCGTAGAAGAGTGCGTTGATGGTGAAGTCGCGCCGGAGCGCGTCCTCGTGCGCTTCGCCGAAGACGTTGTCGCTGCGGATGAGGAGATCGTCGTCCTCGTCGGACTCGCCCTCGGCGAGGAGCGCCGTCGGGTTTCGCCTGAACGTCGCGACCTCGACGACCTTGCCGCCGCCGAAGAGCACGTGCGCGAGACGGAAGCGGCGCCCGATGATGCGGCAGTTCCGGAAGAGCGAGCGGACGTCGTCGGGACGAGCGCTGGTGGCGACGTCGAAGTCCTTGGGGCGACGCGTCGGATCACTGAGGAGCAAGTCCCGGACGCAGCCGCCGACGAGATAGGCCTGGAAGCCGGCGCGCTCGAGGCGGCGGACGACCTTGGCGGCGTCGGCGTCGATCTTGTCCTCGTCGAGCGGCGCGTCGTGGCGCTGGAGGCCGGTGGCGTCGTGACGTTCGACGCGCTCGCGGGCGTTTTCCCCGCGATCGCCGCGGCGATCGCCCTCGTCACGTTCGCCGCGCGCGTCGCGCCCCCCGTCTCGTCCGTCGCGGGAGCCGCCGCGGGACCGCGCATCGCGCTGCGGACCGCCCGGCTGATCGGTGCCGTCAGGCGTGTCCTGCACGCGCGATCCCACCTCCGGTTCGACCGTGAACGAGGGGAGCTCGGGAGGCGGAGGAAGGTGCGAGTCGGTTGGCTCGCGGGTCCGGCGACGCATGCTGTCTAAAGGCTCGAAAGAACAGAGAAATTTGAGTAGCCGAACGGGTGCTCGGGTCAGCGCGACTCTACCAGCACGGTCGATCGCCCGCAACGTGAGGGTGATAAGCTTTGCGAGATGCCTCCACCGGGGTTCAACGGCTTCCGGCCCCCGACGGCAGGACCCCAGGCTCCGTTAAAGGCCGCAAAGCTGACGGATTTCAAGATGGCCGGGGCGCTGGGGTCGGGAACGACCGCCAAGGTCTACGAGGCGGTCCACATCGCGTCGGGCCGCCAGGTGGCCATCAAGCTCCTCGATCCCTCCGAATCGGGCGCCGAGATGCGGGAGCGGTTCGCCCGCGAGGCGGTCCTCCTCGCCGGCGTCGCGAGCAAGCACGTCGGCA
>JAYTOQ010000792.1:0-2179 GCA_043747665.1 Polyangiaceae bacterium
ACGTTCTACGAGCACTTCGCCGACAAGGAGGAGTGCTTTCTGGCCCTGTACGCGGAGGCGACGAACATCCTGCGCGCCGGCGTCGAGCACGCGCTGCGCGCGCCCGCTGCATCGTGGGAGCAGCAGCTCGAGGCGGGGCTCGATGCCTATCTCTCGGCGCTCGAGGAGAACCCGTCGCTGACGCGCGCGTGCCTGCTCGAGATCCAGGCGGCGGGGCCGCGGGCCCTGGAGCTGCGGCTGCGCGGGCACGCGAAGTTCGCTACGCTGCTCCGCGAGTTCGTGGAGCGCACGCGGACGAGGCACCCCGAGCTCCGGCCGCTGACCGAGGCGATGGCGACCGCGGTGGTCGGCGGGATCGACGAGCTGCTCCTGGTGAACGTCGAGGCCAGCGCGAAGAGCCGTCTCACCGAGCTACGCGAGACAGCGGCAGAGCTGATGCGCGCCGTGCTCGGCGCGCGACGCTGACCGCGCGACCGCGCGCATTCACTCAGGGTCGCCTCCGCAGCCTCGAAAGGAGCAGGTGCACAGCGCGTGCCGGCTACTTCAGGCTCAGCGCAGTCGTTCGGCGAAGAATGAGAGCACGCGATCGAGCGCCACGCGTGTCGGGTGCCCCGCCTCGTCCACGAGATCGCCCGTCACGACGGAGTGCGCCGTGCGCGGGATCCGCGCGGCATTGCCGGGCGCGGAGTCGATCTCGACGGCCTCGAAGCGATCGCCGAGCTCCTCGCGTAGGCGATCGAAGCGGGCCTTCTTGCACAAGGGATCGTCGGTGAAGCGCATGCCGAGGAGTGGCACGCCTCCGCGGGCGCGGCGCTTCACGACCTCGAGGTCCCCGGGCGACAGGTGGAGCCCGCGCTGCGACGATCGCGAGAGGCCGACGGGGAGCGACGGCTGGCTCAAGACCGGCGCCATCATCCATTCGTCGACCATGAGCGCGAGCGCGAAGTTGCCGGTGAGGCACATGCCGATAGCGCCCACCCCCGGTCCGCCCAGCTCGGCGTGCGCCGCGGCACAGAGGGCACGCAACCACGAGATGATGGGGCTCGTCTCGTTGGCCGCGAAGACGCGGAACTCGCGATTGATGCAGGCCCGCGCCATCTGCCCCGCCGCGTAGAGAGGGGTCATCTTGAGGCCGGGCGTGCCGAACAGGTGCGGCAGGAACACCGTGAAGCCGGCATCCGCGACGGTGGTCGCGAAGCGTGCGACCTCGGGCGTGATGCCCGGGATCTCGTGCATGACGATGACCCCTGGGCCCGACCCGCGGCGATAGACGTCGCGCGTCTCGTCGTCGAAGGTCATCGGCGACATCGAGAAGCCATCGAGCTGCACGGACATGGCCGCAGCTTATCCGCGATGACACGGGTTGGGCGGCGCCCCGCGCGCCGCCGGACTAAGGTAGGCCCATGGCCGAAGACTTCGCGGAGATGTTGAACGGATCGCTCGAGGGCTGGAACGCCGCCATGGGCCTTCGCTTCCTCAGCGCCACCAGGGACGAGGTGGTCGCCGAGCTCGTCATCGGGCCGGCTCACCTCCAGCCGTACGGCATCGTGCACGGCGGCGTTCATTCAGGCGTCATCGAGACGGTGGCGTCGGTGGGCGCCGCGCTCCACGCGATGCCGCTCGGTCGTTCGGTGGTCGGGCTCGAGAACCACACGTCCTTCCTGCACGCGGTCCGCGAGGGGACTCTGCGGGTGACGGCGCGGCCGCTGACCCGCGGCGAGCGCACGCAGGTCTGGGAGGGCACGGTCACCGAGGCCACCGGCCGCGTCGCGGCGACCGGCCGCGTGCGGCTGCTCGCGCTCGAGCCCGATGCCGCGCTCGCGGGCCGGCGCGCCGGCGTGCCCGACGCGAAGGACGCGAAGGACGCGAAAGACGCGAAAGACGCGAAGCCCGCTACCGGTTGAGGTTCGAGGAGCGTCACGCGACATCGCGCGCGCGGTGGGACGAAAAGTCATGCGAAACCGCATGAAAATGGCCGATCCGTGCGGCCCGGAGATTGCTGCATGTCTCCGTGAGCGACACACCGCTCCCATAACCGGAGAGATTGATCATGAAGTACGGACTCGCCTGGCTCCTCGGTATCCCGATCCCGATCCTCGCCGTCGTCTACCTCGTCTCGCACTGCTAGCCGCGGCAACGACGCTCAGGACGCCGCCCGGAATCTCCGGCGGCTCCTGAG
>JAYTOQ010000793.1:0-20728 GCA_043747665.1 Polyangiaceae bacterium
TTCAGGAGCTCCACGATCTGCTTCACGATTTCGTCGATTTCGCCTTCTTTCAGGCCCTCGTGACGATGCCGCACGATGCCCTTCCGGTCGATGACGAGCTCGGTCGGCATGGCGCTCACCTTGAACGGCGGGCTCGCGGCGCTCTGGTCGGGGTCCGTGCCGATGAGGAACTTCGCGCCGGTCTCCTTGAGGAATGCCGGCACGACCGTCTTCGGCTGGTCGTCCTCGGAGATGCCGACGATGACGAGGCCGCTGTCCTTGTACTTTTCGTGCAGCGCCTGGAGCTTCGGGAACGAGCCCTTGCAGGGCTTGCAGAACGTCGCCCAGAAATCGAGGAGCACCACCTTGCCCTTCGCGCTCGACGGCTTCCACGTGCCGCTGCCGTCGGCGAGCTTGAACTCGACGTCGGGGACGGGCTGGCCAACGCCCTCGGTGGGCGACGTATGGGGCGCCGTGAGCCCCGCCGCGGGCGTGGCACCGGGCGGCGCTGCCGAGCCGTCCTGCTTGTTGACGTTCCAGTCGTAGTCGAGAAAGACGACCTTGTAGCTCTTGGCCTTCGCGTCCTTCAGCTTCGCGGAGAGCGGATCTTTCGCGTAGAGCAGCGCGAAGTCGACGACGCCGGCGTCCTTGGTCTTGTTGCGCTGCTTCGTGAAGGCGACGAAGTCGTCCGAGTACCACTCGAAGATCTTCGACATCACGACTTGCTTCTTCGCGTCGTCGACGATGACGTTCTTGCCGTCGTTGACGAACTGCGTCGACGCGCTCTCGAGCTGGCCTTCGAGCTTCGTCGCGTCGAACGCGTCCTTGCGCAGGAGCGGACACGACGACGAGCCGCAGTTGATCGCGAAGTGGATGCGTGCGTCCTTGAACTGCGCGCGGATGATCTTGTTCTCGATGTCGTAGAGGTTCATCTTCTCGCCGCCGATGACGAACTCGAGGTCGTAGAAGAAGCCCTTTCCGGTCTTCACGAAGCTTGTGGCGTTCACCCTCACGTCGGTGACGGAGTCGAGCGGCCAGCGACGGATGATCTCGCGGAGCACCACCGCGTTGTAGAGATTGATCCAGTAGCTGAGCTTTTCGGTCTGCGTCTTGAAGAGGTCGGGGCGGGTATCCGGCGTCGCATTGGTCAACGTCGAGAGGTACGCGTCGAGCGACTGGACGTCGCTGGCGTTGTCCTTCCAGCGGCCGTAGTCGACCTTGCCGTTCTCGCCCACGTACTTGTCGAGCAGCGACTGGTAGTCGGTGTTCGAGATCTGCGTCACCGGTGTCTTCGGCGGCGCGTACGTCGTCACCTGGCTACCGCATCCGCCGAGCGCGCACGCGAGGGCGCCGGCGGCCGTCGCCCCAAGCGCGATGGAGAGCGCGCGTAACCCGAGCCCGGAGGGGCTCCGACGCGCTGGGGACGCTATTCGCGTTTTGCACATGGCAGTAGGGTAGCTACGCGCGGAGCGCCCGGCCAGATCGCGTTCGATCGGCACGCATTTGCGTTAGAACGTGGAACAGGATGGCGGGCCGCGAGATACCTGGAGAATTTTACCGTGCGGCGTTCGAGCACGGCATGCACGCGGTCATCGGCGTGGACGACGACCGGCGCATCGTGGCGGCGAACGATGCTGCGGCGCAGCTCTTCAAGACGCCGCTCGAGGCCCTCGTAGGTCGGTCCGGCAGCGACTTCGCGCTCACCGATCAGGAGGAGCTCGTCGAGCGCCTGTGGCGAATCCTTCTCGCCGGCGGCACGTTCCGCGAGGAGGTCGAGATCCTTGCGCCGGGCGGTCAGCGGCGAATGATCCGCGTCGCCGGCAAGGGCAACATCGAGCCCGGGCTGCACCTCGCGATCCTCGGCGACATCACGCGCAGCAAAGAGCACGAGCTCTCGAGCCGCCGCTACGAGCTGCTCCGCGAGCGCGCGCACGACGTCATCCTCTTTCTCGGGCAAGACGGGCGGATCGTCGAGGCCAATCACGCCGCGGAGGAGGCCTACGGCTACACGCGCGCCGAGCTCCTCGACCTGAAGGTGCGCGAACTTCGCTACGACCCGTCCGATGTCGACAAGCAGTTCCGCATCGCGCTCAAGCAGGGGCTGGTCTTCGAAACGGTGCACAAGCGCAAGGACGGCTCGTCCTTCCCTGTCGAGGTCGCATCGAAGCCGTCGAAGCTCGGCGATGACGTGCTGCTCAGCGTGATCCGCGACATCACCGAGCGCCGCGCGCTACAGGCCAAGCTCCTCGAGGCCGACCGGCTCTCGACGTTCGGTATGATCGCGGCCGGCCTGGCGCACGAGATCAACAATCCGCTGGCGTACGTGCTCACCAACCACGAGGTCATCGCGCGCGAGCTGCCGCGCCTCGCTGCACTGGCGCGAGACGCGGCCACGGGCGAGGTCGATCTCGAACCGGTGCTGAAGGGCCTCGCGCACTGCGAGTCGATGCTGGGTGTCGCGATGGAAGGCCTGGAGCGCGTTCGCTCGATCGTGAGAGACCTGAAGACGTTCTCGCGTGCCGATCCGCTCGAGGAGGTGCTCGTCGACGTGCATCACGTGCTCGACTCCGCGATCAACGTCGCGCAGAGCGAGCTCCGGCATCGCGCGCGGATCGAGCGCTGTTTCGGGGAGATCGCGCCGGTTCGCGGCAGCACATCGCGCCTCGGTCAGATGTTCCTGAACCTCGTGGTCAACGGCGCGCAGGCCATCCCCGAGGAGCGCGCGGGCGCGGGCATCGTTCGCATCACGACCTCGACAGCCTCCGACGGATGGGCCTGCATCGCGGTCGCTGACGACGGCGTCGGCATGAGCGCCGAGGCGCAGCGCCGGCTCTTCGAGCCCTTCCACACGACGAAGCCCGGGCTCGGCACCGGGCTCGGGCTCTACATCACGAGGAGCATCGTCGAGGCGCACGGCGGGACCATCGAGGTCGAGAGCAGCGAAGGCGCGGGCACGACGGTCTACGTGAAGCTCCCGCCCTACGAGCCGACCCTTGACCGCAAGCGCTCGGCTGGCGTCTCCTTGCCGTCACCATGAGCGCCTACTTCGACGACAAGGACCTCGCCCACTTCGGCGATCTGAAGACCCATCACCCCGAGCTCTGGGACAAGTTCGCCGCCTACTACGGCGCGGCGTTCGAGCCCGGTGAGCTGACCAAGCGCGAGAAGCTCCTCATCGGCTTCGTCGTCGCGCAGACCTCGCAGTGCCCGTACTGCATCGACAGCTTCACGCGGCAGTCGCTGGAGAACGGGCTGACGATGAAGCACCTCGGCGAGGCCATGCACGCAGCAGCTTCGCTGAAGGCCGGGATCACGCTCGCGCACGGCCTCGTCGCGCACAACATCGACAAGAAGCTCTCGATGTAGCGCGATGCACCTCAGCGCGCGATCACGCGCTCGAGCGAGGTGCGTGCGCACCGCACATCAAAACCGGAGATCCACGTGGATTCTTGGGCTTTTTCGTCCTGAACGAGAAGGCCGGCACCCGCGATCCGCCAACGACGCGTGTGCTCCACGCCGCCGAGCAAGCCCAGCGCATCGAGCGCCGGCACCGCGTCCCAGAGCGGGAAGCGCAGCGAGCGATAGCGGAACGGCGAGTACGCGAGCCAGCGTACGCTGGTGCGCGCCAGGTGCCGGCCGAGCTCGGACGCACGTGCGATACGGACGAGGTCGCGCGGATCGACGGTGAGCTCGCACGCGACGTCGAGCGTGAACACGCGTCGCTTCGCGCGGCTCGCAAAGACGTCGTGCGACGCGCGAGGGTCCTTCGCGAGGTTGAACTCGAAGGGCCAGAGCGGTGGCCACCGCCCGAGGCTCGACGGGTTGCCGCCCACGACGCTGACCGTGATGCGGCTCGCCACCGAGGGATCTCGCGCGAGCGCAGCAGCGACGTTGGTAAGCGGACCGAGCGCGAGCACGTGCGTGCCTTCGGGCAGCACGGAGATGGCCTCGGCGGCCTCGGTCATCTCTCCGGCTCGCGACGCGCCGCGCACCAGCCGAAGGTCGGTGCGACCCGTCACGGCGAGGAGCGCGGCGGCGCATCGATGAGCGGTGCGCTCGTCGGTATTGCCGAACACCGAGCTGATGCCGAGGATCCGCGGCGCTGCCCCGCGCAGGAGCGCGGCCATCGCCCATCCGTCGTCGACGTCACCCTTCGCTGCGCCAAGGGCGATGTCCGTGTCGATCCAGAGACCCGCCGGCGCCATGGGCGCGGGTGTAGCATCCGCGACCATGAAGCACCCCGTCGCTCGTCACTTGGACGGCGTTTCGAAGCGCGCCGCTCGCTTGGGCGCTCGCATCGGCGCCGTGGTCGTGACGGTCGCGCTGGGGACGACCGGCTGGGCATGCGGCGGAGTCGCGGCGGCCACGCGCGGCGCGAAGGGCGGCAGCGAGTTCCACGCGGCGCCGGCAAAGCCTGGCGGATCGGTGCCGGGGGCGGCCGCGAGCGCGGCGCCGCCGAGCGCGAGCGCCACCTCGGATGGACCTCGGCCCGGCGAGACCATCGAGGAGCGCGCGACGCGCCTGCATCGCCAGGCCATCATCGTCGACGGCCACAACGACATCCCCTCGGTGATCCTCGCGAGCAACTACGATCTCGGCACGCGCTCGACGCGCACCCACACCGATCTAGCGCGCATGAAGGCCGGCGGGATCACGGCCGAGTTCTTTTCCATCTACGTCGAGGGCGAGCTGGCCGAGAAGCCGACGGTGCAGGGCGGTGGGGCGTTGCGGCGCGCCGTGGATCTCATCGACGTCACGTACCGGCAGGTCGAGCGTCACCCCGGCGACCTGCTGCTCGCCACGTCTGCCGCCGACATCCGCCGCGCCAAGCGCGAGGGCAAGGTCGCGGTCCTCATGGGCGTCGAGGGCGGTCACGCCATCGAGAATTCGCTCCACGCGCTGCGCACGCTCTACCGCCTCGGCTGCCGCTACATGACGCTCACGCACTCGAACACCAACGAATGGGCGGACTCGGCCGGCTTCAACGGGCCGCCGGTGGTCCGTCATCACGGGCTCTCGCCATTCGGCGAGGAGGTGGTGCACGAGATGCAGCGCATCGGCATGCTCGTCGACATCTCGCACGTCTCCGACGAGACCTTCTGGTCGGTGATGAAGGTGGCGAAGGCGCCTGTCATCGCATCGCACTCGTCGTCGCGGGCCGTCGCAGATCACCGTCGCAACATGAGCGACGACATGCTGCGCGGCCTCGCGAAGAACGGCGGCGTGGCGATGGTGAACTTCTGGTCGATGTTCCTCTCGAACGAGTACGGCGTCGCCGCGAAGAAGTGGTTCGACAAGAACGGCAAGGCCTTCGGCGAGCTCCGCGGCAAGCTGAAGGACGACCCGCTGGCGTTCCGTGAGGCGCTCGAGAAGCTGCGCGCGCAGGGCGAGCCGATGCCGAAGGTGCCGTTCTCGGTGCTCATCGATCACATCGATCACATGGTGAAGGTGGCGGGCATCGATCACGTCGGCCTCGGATCGGACTTCGACGGCGTGGACGATCTCCCCGAGGGCCTCACAGGCATCGACGGGCTGCCGCGGATCACGCTCGAGCTCGTCAAGCGCGGCTACAAGGACGAGGACGTGCTGAAGATCCTCGGTGGAAATTTCCTGCGCGCATTCGATGCGGCGGAGGCCTATGCCCGCTCGACGAGCACGACGCTGTCGGGTGATGGAAGCTCACGGCGGATCAGCCAATAAAACATTGATGTACCACCCCTCCCGCGCCAGCGTCCGCCAGCTCTCCTGGGTTGATGCGAACCCCTCGGAATCATTGAGCTGAGGTTGTTCGAGGGACGCGCCGCCGACGGCGCTCTCGCTGGAACGCGAGTTGCGAGCGGGATCCCTCGATGGTGATCCCGCTCGTCGCGCCGCTCTCGCGGCTGCTCCTGCCCCTCGTTTTCTTGTTCGGCGTCGTCGCCGGCTGCGCCGACGAGATCCCGACGTCGCCCCTCCTCCAGGGTCCGCCCGCGGCGGCGAAGAAGTCGGGCGACGCGGCCGGAGCCACGGGCACCCCGTCCGGGCCGTCGAACGCGTCGATGCCCACCGCACCTTCAGCGCCGGCTGCGGGCGCGACGACGGGCGCGCCCACGCTGACCGCAATCGCGCCCGATGCCGTCACGGTCGGCACCGCCCCCCAGGGCCTCGATGTCACCGTCACCGGCAAAGGCTTCGTCGCCGGCACGCAGGTCGACCTCGCCGGAACCATGCTCCCCGCGACCGTCCTGTCCGCGACGCAGCTCGCCGTTCACGTGCCTGCGGACCGCATGACGGCGAGCGGGATCTTCCGCGTCACGATCATCACGAAGCCAGGCTCCGTATCGAACCCGCTCGATTTCACGGTCGCCAACCCCACCAGCGTCATCGTCACGACGATCGCGCCCGCCACCGCCACCGCTGGTGATGCATCGCCAATCGCGCTCACGGTCACGGGGTCGGGCTTCGTGCCAACCTCGGTCGTGCGCTTCAACGGCGCCTCTCTCACCACGACCTTCACGAGCTCGACGCAGCTCGCCGCCACCATCACGCCGAGCTCGCTCGTCGATGCCGGCAAGTTCGGCGTCACGGTGGTCAACGGCGCCGACCGCGTGAGCCTGCCCGTGTCGTTCGAGGTGAAGGCAGCGCCGGTCGCCGATGCCGGCACCAGCGGCGGCGGCAGCGGCGGCGGCGGCGCGAGCAGCGGAGGCAACCCCGCGTGCGTCTACCAATGTGCCGACTACGGCTATGCACCGGGCCAGTGCTACCAGGACTGGTACTGCATCCCGGACGGCGCTTACGCGGGCTGCGTGGGCCAGACCCAGTGCCTCTGAGCGAGGCTACCGAGCAGACGGCGGCGAAGGCGAAGGCGAAGGCGTGAGCTCGATCGGAAACGTGACGACGATTGGCCCGTCCTCCGGCGTCGGGAACGACATCGCCATGAAGGCGCTGACCACGTCATGAACGACGGCGGCATCCGGGAGCAACGAGCCGTGGTCGGACGCCGAGAGGACCCTCCCGTCGCGGCCAATGGTGAATCGCACGACGACGTTCCCTGCGAGCTGCGGATTTTTCCGCAGTCCGCCTTTTTTATGCGAGGCGGAAGCGGCCGAACTGCTGCCGCGCGATGCGGCATGGAACCAATCGCATGGTTCGCGCGTCGTTCCACGGGTATCCTCAGGTCTTGGCTCGCCCCCTTCCCACCCTGGCCTCCCGGCAAGAGCCGCTCGCGCAGCCCGCCGAGCAGCTCGCGACGCTCCGCAAGCTGGCGATCACGCGCAACTTCGATGTCGCACTTCGCAGCGCGGGCCTCTTTCCGCTCAAGCCGACCCGCATCGAGATCTTCCAGATCAACGTGGGCAAGGTCTGCAACCAGACTTGCCGTCATTGCCACGTCGACGCCGGCCCGGATCGCCGCGAGCTGATGAGCCTCGAGACGATGCAGCTTTGCATCGATGCCCTGGCGAAGACCTCGATCCCGACCGTCGACATCACCGGCGGCGCTCCGGAGATGAATCCGCACTTCCGGTGGCTCGTCGAGGAGTGCACGAAGCTCGGCCGTCATGTGCTCGACCGCTGCAACCTCACCATCATCGAGACGCCGAACCATCGGGACCTCCCCGAGTTCTTCGCGAAGCATCGCGTGGAGGTGGTGTGCTCGCTCCCGCACTTCACGGAGGCCTCGACGGATCGCCAGCGCGGAGACGGCATCTTCGAGAAATCGATCACTGCGCTGAAACGACTCAACGCGCTCGGCTACGGGGACGGGAAATCCGGCCTGCGGCTCGTGCTCGTGTCGAACCCCGTCGGCGCGTATCTACCGGGCGATCAGCGGTCGCTCGAGGAGGAGTGGAAGCGCGAGCTGCTCGCCCGCTATGGCATCCGCTTCGACGCGCTCATCTGCATCACCAACATGCCGATCAGTCGCTACCTGGAGTGGCTCGTCGAGTCCGGCAACCTCGAGGACTACATGGAGGTCCTCGTCAACGGCTTCAACCCCGCCGCCGCGCAGGGCGTGATGTGCCGGAACACGATCTCGATCGGCTACGACGGCGCGCTCTACGACTGCGACTTCAACCAGATGCTCGGCCTCGAGGTCTCCGGACCCACGCGCCACATACGCGACTTCGACGTCGCCTCCCTCGAGCGTCGGGACGTCGTCATCGATCGGCACTGCTTCGGCTGCACCGCGGGCGCCGGGTCGAGCTGCGGAGGCGCGACCTCGTAGATGCGCATTTCCATCGTCATCCCCGTCTTCCAGGAGGCCGCACGCATCGAAGCGTGTCTCGACCACGCGCTCGCGCAGCGCGCCCCCGGCCACGACATCGAGGTCATCGTCGTCGACGGCGGGAGCAACGACGGCAGCATGGATCGCGTGCGCGACCGCCAGCAAGGAGTAGGAGCGGAGCGCTTACGCGGCATCGTCGCTCCCCGTCGCGGTCGCGCTCGGCAGCTCAACGCCGGCGCGCGCGAGGCGAAGGGCGACGTCCTCCTCTTCCTGCACGTCGATACGCAGCTCCCGGACGACGCGATGCCACGCGTCGTCGAGGCCATCGGCGAGTACGAGCCGCGCGCCGATTACGGGTGGTTCACCGTTCGCATCGCGTCGCCTGATCCTCGTCTCCGCGTCGCGAGCCGCATCTGGTCGGCGCGCAGCCGGCACTTCGTCTCGTCCACTGGTGATCAGGCGCAGTTCTTCCGGCGCGACTTCTTCTTTCGGGTGGGTGGCTATCCGCCGCTCGACCTTTGCGAGGACCTCGCCATCCTCCGCCACGCCCGGAAGCTCGGCCGCCACGCGTGCATCGACGAGCCGGTGGTCACGAGCGCGAGACGCTGGGAGGCCAACGGCGTCAACCGCACCATCGTCAAGATGCTCAAGCTCCGCGCGATGTACCACCTCGGCGTGCGCCACGAGCGGCTCGCCGCCGAATGGCGCACGCTCTCACGCGGATGACTCGATAGACTCATCGACTCGGCACGCACGATTTTCAGGGAGCAGCACATGACGGCGCACGCATTCCGCAAGAACCTCTCGCCCACCGAGCTCCGGGACTGGCGCGAGAAGCGGCGGCTCTCCTGGGAGCGTCTCGATCCGCAGTTCCGCACGCCGCGACAGCTCCTCGGTCGCCAGCTCGCCATCGGCTGCGTCTCGCTCGAGATCACGCAGCGCTGCAACCTCGACTGCACGCTCTGCTACCTGTCCGATCTGAGCGAGTCGATCCCCGACCCCCCCATCGAGGAGATCAAGCGTCGCGCCGACCTCATCGTCCGCGACTGGGGCCCGAACACGAACGTGCAGATCTCCGGTGGCGATCCCACGATGCGCAAGCGGGACGAGCTCATCGAGATCTTCCGCTACTGCCGATCGATCGGCCTCCTCCCGGCGCTCTTCACCAACGGCATCCTCGCCAAGCGCGAGCTCCTCGTCGATCTCTGCGCGGCGGGCATGACGGACGTGGCGTTTCACGTCGACCTCACGCAGGAGCGGCCTGGCTACAAGACGGAGTTGGAGCTCAACGAGATCCGCCGCGAGTACATCGAGAACGTGCGAGGCCTTCCCGCGGCCGTGATCTTCAACACCACCGTCTTCAGCGGAAACGTCGACGAGATCCCCGACCTCGTGCGCTTCTTCCGCGCCAACGCCGACGTCGTTGGCATGTGCAGCTTCCAGCTCGGCGCCGATACCGGACGCGGCGTCGATACGCGTCCCTCGCCCATGCGCCTGAAGGAGATGCGCGCCATCGTCGGTCAGGCCTTCCCCCACCAGCTCTCGTGGGACAGCGTGCAGATTGGCCACCCCTCGTGTCACTCCGTTGTCTACACGGCGCAGGCCGGCGACCACAGCATCGATCTCGGTGACGATCCCGCGCTCACCGAGACGATGTTCCGCGAGTTCCCCGACCTGGAGATGGACCGCACGCGGCCGATCCGCGCCGCGGTGACCACCGTCTCCGCCTTCATGAGAAAGCCGAAGGCGGCGCTGCAAGGCCTCCGCTGGATCGGGCGCACCGTGGCGAAGAATGCGCTGCCCGTTGCGAGGAACGGCGGCAAGGTCCACAAGCTGAGCGTCTTCATCCAGAACTTCATGGACGCCGACGACCTCGATGCCGAGCGCGTTCGCAACTGCTCTTTCATGGTCGCGACGGCCGAGGGCACCGTGAGCATGTGCTTGCATAATGCACGCAGGAACGAGTTCTTGCTGATGGGCGTCGAGCGCCTCATCAAGAATCCCGTGAAGCGCGGCAAGCGCCGCGAGAAGGACGCCGAGCTGCCGGCCGAGCTCCGCGGCCCCGTCGCCCCCGGTCCCGCCGGCCTACCCGCCGCCGCGCGGCTCGACGCGGAGTGAGCGGCGCCATGACCAACGCAACGTCGATGAATGGGAAGCGCGTCGTCCTCACTGGCGCGAGCCGGGGTATCGGTCGTGAGACCGCGCTCGCGCTCGGGAAGATGGGCGCGGACCTGTCGATCGTGGTCCGCGACGCCGAGCGCGGCAAGGCCGTCGCCGAGGAGGTGCGCGCCCTGAAGGGCGGCGGTGATGTCGAGGTGTTCATCGCCGACCTCTCGTCGCTCGGCGACATCCGGCGCGTGGGCACCGAGCTCCTCGCGAAACACGACGTCATCGACGTGCTCGTCAACAACGCCGGCGCGCTCCTCATGGACCGACAGGTCACGAAGGACGGCTACGAGGCCACCTTCGCCACCAACCACCTCGGCTATTTCCTGCTGACGAAGATGCTCCTCGACGCCGTGAAGAAGGCGCCTGCCGGCCGCATCGTCAACGTAGCCAGCGAGGCGCATCGACGTGGCTCGCTCGCGTTCGATGACCTCATGGGCGAGAAGAAATACGCGGGGTGGTTCGCGTACTCGGCATCTAAGCTCGCCAACATCCTCTTCACCGCGGAGCTCGCGCGACGTCTCGAAGGGACGAAGGTCACAACGAATTCGCTCCATCCGGGCGTCATCGCGTCGGGCTTCGCGCGCAACAACGACGGCCTAGTTGGCTTCCTCGCCAAGCTGGTGTCGCCCTTCCTGATGTCTTCGGAGGACGGCGCGAAGACCACGCTCTTTCTCGCCACCGATCCGTCGGGCGCCGCGACGAACGGGCTCTATTTCTCGAAGTGCAAGCCGAAGACGCCCTCGCGCGAGGCGCGAGACGCATCGGTAGCGAAGCGGCTCTGGGATGTGAGCGAAGAGCTGGTGGCGAAGTGATACGCGCGCACGCACGTCCCGTACACTGACCGATGCGCTACGAGGGAAAGCTCTATCGCCCGCCGTCCGAGGCCGACGCGTACATCCTCCAGGCGACGATCGGCTGCTCCTGGAATCATTGCACGTACTGCGACATGTACCGGGACAAGACGTTCCGCGTGCGCGACCTCGCGGCGACGCTCGAGGACCTCGACGCCGCGGGGCGCGTGCACGGTGACGAGGTCGAGAAGGTCTTCGTCGCCGACGGCGACGCGCTCGTGCTGCCGATGGAGCACTGGCGCGCGATCCTCGAAGGAGCGCGCCGTGCATTTCCGCGCCTGCGCCGCGTGTCTTGCTACGCAATGGCACGCAACGTCCTCGCGAAGAGCGACGCCGAGCTCGCCGAGCTCCGCGCGGCCGGGCTCTCGCTCCTCTACATCGGCCCCGAGTCCGGTGACGACGTCACGCTGAAGCGGATCGCGAAGGGCGATGATGCGGCCACGCACGTTCTCGCCGCCGAGCGCGCCCACGCCGCCGACATGCAGCTCAGCGTAATCGCGCTGCTGGGCATCGGCATGGATCGGAGCGAGGAGCACGCGCGCGGCACCGCCGGTCTCGTCACGAAGATGGACCCCGCGTTCTTCTCCGCGCTCACCGTGACGGTCGTCGAGGGAACGCCGCTGCACCAGCTCGCGAAGAAGGGGCGCTTCGCCGTACCTCCGATCCCTTCACTGCTCGGCGAGCTGCGCACGATGGTCGACGAGGCGCGACCGACCGACGCCATCTTCCGGACGAACCACGCATCGAACTACCTTCCGCTCGGCGGCCACCTCCCGCGCGATCGCGCGCGCATCGTCGAGGTGATCGACGCCGCGCTCGCCGGCAAGATCCCGCTTCGCGCCGAGTCGCGACGCAGGCTCTGAGCTGAGCCACGTGTGCCAACCACGCCTCGCGTGACCGGCTACGAGGTGCGCCGGACCGTCGATCTGCCGGCAAACAAGGGCTGGCGCGCGTCGTGCTTATGCAGCGCCGTGCGCTCGCTCATCATCGCCTCCTTCCTCCTCTCGGCGCTCGCCGTCGCCGCCGGCTGTTCCTCGTCGACCGTGTCGAAGGGCGGCGACTCCGCTGCCACTTCCGGCCCCTCCGGCACCCCGGGCGTGAACCCGCCCACGGCCGTCAGCGGCGCCCGCCTCCGCGCGAAGACGCTCACCGGAGGTGGCGCACGCGCGGTCGTCGGCTTCCACGACATGGATCGCAACGAGGACTGTACATTCCAGCCCGCGGAGGCGGGGCGCACCCGCTGCTTCCCCGCGACCCTGCAGGCCTACCGGTCGGCCGTCTTCTCGGACTCCGCGTGCCAGATCCCCGTCGGTATCGCGGCCGCGACCTGCAGCAACGACGTGAAGTACGCGGTCACGGTCGACACCGGGAGCTGCGGGCTCGGCACACCGCAAGAGCTGCGGAAGGTGCTCGACGCGACGTTGCCCCGTTACGGGGCCTCACCGAGCGGCTGCGCCCAGGTCACGCAGCCGAAGGGAGCCACGGCGACCGTTCCGCTGGGCGACGTCGTTCCGTGGACCGCGTTCGTCGAGGCCACCGAGACGCTAGTCGCCGGAAGCCCGGTGTCCGAGAAGGTGCTCGTCGCCGCAGACGGCGCACGCCAGCACCTCGTCTATCACGACGACAAGCTCGATGTAGACTGCACCTTTCGGTTGATGGCCGACGGGATCACCCGCTGCGTGGCGTCCGCGAGCCAGGGGCCAGTCATGTACGGCGACGCGAGCTGCACGAAGCCGCTCGTCGTCAACGATTACACGCAAGGATATCCCGGCGGCTGCACGCCGACCGGGCAGAAGACGGCGGCGAACCTGTGGCTCGAGCCGTCGCCGCGGCAGTGCGGCGGGCTCAGCAACGTCTTCTCGCTGAGGCAGTACGAGGGATCAAGCGACGGCGCGTCTCTCTACACCATCCCCAACGAGGGGGAGGTCCAGAACGTCGGGCAGGCGGACCCGTCGACTTGCCGATCGAGCGGCACCCTGAGCTCGAACGGCTCCTACGTCCGCGCGATCGCCCAGAACCTCACGCAGTCGCTCCCGACGACCGCGCGCGTGGGCCCCGGTGGCGATCGGCTGAGACCCGCATTCGTGCTGCCCCCCACCCTCGAGACCCTCGTTCCGGGCTGGCACGACAGCATGAACGATGTCGACTGTGTCTTCACGCTCGCGACCGACGGCAAGACGCGCTGCCTCCCGATCGCGTCGCAGGCCGCCATCCTCTTCACCGACGACGCATGCAAGTCGCCGTCGCGCGTGGCGGTGTTGACCGAGCCTTCGTGCATCGGTGTGCACCGCTTCGCGCGCGTCGTGAGCACGACGTGCCCCCCGACCACGCGCATCTTTGCGCTCGGTACCGCGACGCGCGACCTCAGCGGCGTTTCGCTCGCGACCACCTCCGGCCAGTGCGCCCTGGTCGCGCAAGCCAAGGGCGCGTTCGACGCTACCGAGGTCGACCCGGCGCAGTTCGTGGAGGGCATCACCGCCGTCGAGTGACGCGGTGAATCTGCTCTAGAATGCGGCCATGCGGTCTGTCACGCCCCGCAGGCTGTCGACCCGCAATGCGCATCCGCATGGCGAGCCAGGCTCGCGCCGGAGTATGTCGCGCTCGGACGCGAGAGGCCTGCGGCGGAGCTGACGCGGGCGCGGATCGAGGCCTCGCTCAGAGCGTTTTCAGGTACTCGATGACGGCGGCGCGATCCGCAGCGCTCAGCGCATCGCCGAAGGTGTGCCCAGCGTTCGCGTAGCCGAGGCGCGTCGTGTCGTAGAGCGCGCGCTTCTTCTTATCGTCGGTCTCGGCCGCCTTGCCATGATCGACCGTGGTGAAGTTCCAGCCGACACCCGCCTGGTCGAAGTCGCTCGAGTCGAAGGTGCGCGTCCAGTAGACAGGCCGTTGCGTGCTGTCTAGGAGCGCCGCGAGCGTGGGCACCGAACCATTGTGCAGATACGGCGCGGTCGCCCAGATGCCGTCGAGCGGGGGCGCGACATAGCCCTGCTGCGGCTCGAGCCGCGCGATCTCACCGAAGAACGAATTCTTGAACCAGTCGACGAACGGACCAGCGAACTGCGCGGTGCCCGACGCGAGGAGGGGATCGGTGCCTACCTCCTCGACCGATATGAGGCGGTTCGGGAACGCGCCGGCGTCGCCGTACTTGCCGTGGCAGCGTGAGCAGGTCGCATCGAAGACGGGCTTGCCGCGGTCGGCGAGCGCGTGATCGACGGTGAACGGATAGGCAGGCGCATCGAGGCTGGCGATCCACGCGCGAATGTCCGCGAAGTACGCATCGATGGCGCGCGACTCGCCCACCGAGCTCGTGCAGAGGATGGAGGCGGTCATCATGATGCGTGCATGATCTCCGCGTCCGCCGCCGACGTAGAACATCGACGACTTCTTCTTCATGCGCCACCACGGCGGGACGTCGACGGGAAGGTCGACCGGCGGCGGCACGGCCATCAGCGGAGTCGAGCTCCAGGCCATCGTCTTGGGGTCGTGGTGCGCGAAAAGCACGGCGGTGAATCCGTCGGCGGGGTTCGGGCCGCGCGTGCTGAGCACCGAGTAGGGAGCAACGGTATCGACGCGCTCCTTCCACTTCGTCCACTCGGCGCGCTCCTTGGGATCGGTGAGCAGTGCGCCGACGAAGCCCGTGGTCTGGATCTGCTGGGCCGCGTCATTCGTGAAGTCCGCATCGGCAGCGCCAAGACCGACCACGAGCTTTCCGTTGATGCGACCGGCGTGGCACGTGAGGCAGTTCGACGTGACGAGGTCGACGCCGTCCTTCGTCGTCATCGACGTGAAGTTGTAGGCGAGGTTCGCGTTCTTGCCTTCGCGACCGGGCACGTTGTTCTCGGGAGCCACCGTCGGGTAGACCTGGGCATACGCGGTGAGCGGGATCCCGCACGGCACGTACGCCTCGTTGACGAGCGACCGGTAACCCTTGGCGGCGTCGCCATTTCGCTGCGGCTCGGCGCCGATGACCACCACCGAATACGACGCCGGATCGACGCCTGCCTCCGCGCCGCTGTCGACGACACCGGGTCCGCCACCGCCGGGCGCGACGACGTCGTTCTTGGTCGACGAGCACGCCGCGGCTGTCGCCGCGAGAACGACGGCAGCCGCCGCCAGGATCGATGATGTCTTCACGGGCACCGGAGTAGCAGACGGACCACTGGCTCGCCCGCGAACCGGAGCGCATCCAGTTCGATCCACGCGTGGCGTCGGCGCAGGGCTGCAAAACGGGGCCGCCGCGAGGCGTGCGACATTGGCACACATCTGGCAGAGACGAAGCAATGCACCGATCTCCGAGCGCGCTGCGCTGGCTCACGCTCGCTCTGTGCGCCATCCCGACCGCGTGCGTCGGCGCGTCCGATGGCGGCATCTCGGACGGCACGACCGCCGACGCGCTCATCGGTGGCCACGCGGATCCGAGCGATGCCGCGGTCGTCGAGCTCGTCGAAGCGCTGGGTCCCGGCGACGAGTACACGTGCACCGCCACGTTCATCTCGAAGACGGTGCTGCTCACGGCCGCGCACTGCGTCGTCGAGGAGAACCACCCCAAGGTGATCCCGAGCAAGGCGACCTTCCGTGTGATGAACGCGTCGTCGCGCGCGGCTGCCAAGAAGTCCGACTGGCTCCCGGTGCGGCGCGTCAACGTGCATCCGCATCCTCGTTATGACGGCGACGCTGCCCATGACGTCGCGATCATCGTCCTGGACGCTCCCGTTGCAGTCACGCCGATCCCGATCCGCCGCGCGCCCATCACGTCCGCGCTCGTCGGCAGCAGCGTGCGCCTGATCGGCTTCGGCCAGTCCGCGCGCAGGAGCTCCGCGAACGACGGCAGCGATACGCGACGCACGGTGATCACCACGCTGCGCGGCCTCGACGGCGATCTCGTGCGCATCGGCAAGACGGGACAGCAGGCATGCGACGGCGACTCCGGCGGTCCCGCGCTCCTCACCGTCGACGGCGTCGAGACCCTCGTCGCGACCGACGACCTCGCGGCGACGGACGTGAACTGCGCGGGCGGTGACCTCTACCAGCGTGTCGATCTGCACCTCGATTTCATCGACACTTACCTCTGAAAGCGGACGCCAGTCCTCAGTCGCGCGGCCATCAGGTACGCCGATTGCCCACAAATGAGCGTGCGCGGTTCTTGGCCGTCTGTTTGCTCCTCCGTTACCCCCGATCGGGTGGAGGGAAACAGCATGAGGCCGACGTACTCTTCCCTCGAGCGTGAGAGCTCGAGCTCGAACGACTCGCGCCTGTGCGCGCTCATCCCAGGGATCCGCGTGAGTGACGTCGCCGATGCCTGCCGCAGCGCCGCGCTCGGCTTCGCGTGGAGCGCGCATCACGGTTGGGGCCGCCGCGAGCTCGCGCGATGGCTGGTCGGGCCGTACGCGCAAGCCGCGGCAGCGACGCGCTCGCTGCGCTCGTCCGGGCTGCGGCGCGCGGTCATCCATCGTCCACTCGACGAGGCGACGGTCGAAGACCTGCTCACCTCTGCGCGTGCCGAGATCATCGACATGCTCCGGAGCGTCTGGTCGTGGACGGACGACTCGGTGTTCACGCGCGCGCGAATCGACGAAGGCATCGTGGCGGGCATCGTCGACGAGACGTCGGAGCTGGGCTTCGCACCGGTCGACAACCCCAACATGCGCCTCGTCGAACGCGTCCGCTCCCTCTTCGTCGCGGACTACCTAACGCGCCCGGTCGACTACGCGGCCTTCGCTGTGTGCGACGACTGCGACGGCGCCACCTTCGACGGCGGTCTCTACCATGTAGAGTGCACGCGTCCGCGACCGCGCACCGTACTGAGGCGGCGCGTCCCGCGAGAGGTGGTGCTACCGGCGGACTTCGCGCATCCCGACCTCGATGACGACGAAGAATCTCCGCACGCGGTGACGGTCGCTCCCCTCCGTCACCGCGTTGGCTGATCGCTCGGCGCGCCGCGCTCGGCGCGGTCAGCCCGCCGCGCTCAGCGCGGTCAGCCCGCGACGAGCTTCGCTTCGAGCGTGATCTCTGCCGCCTTCAGGACCTTGCTGACGGGGCACTGCTTCTTCGTCTCCTCGGCGACGGCCTTGAGCTTCGCTTCGTCGCCGCCGGTCGCCCTCACCTCGGTGGTGAGCTCGATCTTCGGGATGTGGAAGCCCTCGCCTTCCTTCTCGAGGTGCACCTTCGCGGTGGTGCGAATGCTCTGCGGCGTCATCCCCGCCTTCTCGAGCCCGAGCGAGAGCGCCATCGAAAAGCATCCCGAGAGCGCAGCCCCGATCATCTCCTCGGGGTTCGAGCCCTTCACGCCCTCGAAGCGCGTCGCGAGCGAGAACGGCACGTCGGGCCCGTTGTCGGGCTTCATCGTCCCCTTGCCGGCCTTGATGCTCCCGTCCCAGGTACCACTCGCCTCGCTGTATCCCATTGCGATCACCTCCGATGTGGCGCCGACAAGACCACGCGCAGGCTCGGACCTCAACGCGACACGACGACGCGTCCTCTGCGAACACAAAAAAACGGCAGCGACCTTGCGATCGCTGCCGTCCCCCCGCCTTCTCCCCCTCAGGACAGGCGGGTGTAGCTCACGAGGCTTGCGCCTCCTGTTTGCTGCTCACTCTTCGTTCACGGCGCTCAGTGACGGCGGAGGCATCGGTGCCTGCGCAGCCTGCGGCGGCGAGAAGCGCTCTTCGACCGGTTCGCCGTCGATGATGACGTTGAGGGTCTTGTACGCAGGGATGCCGGTACCGGCCGGGATGAGACGTCCCATGATGACGTTCTCCTTCAGGCCGCGGAGCGTGTCCGTCTTTCCGTTGATGGCGGCCTCGGTAAGAACCTTGGTCGTCTCCTGGAAGGACGAAGCGCTGATGAACGACTCGGTCGAGAGCGACGCCTTCGTGATTCCGAGAAGCAGCGGCTCTGCGATGCCCGGCTTGCCGCCGCGCTCGATGACCCGTGCGTTCTCCTTCTCGAAGATGTGCTTCTCGACGTTCTCGTCGACCAGGAAAGAAGTGTCGCCCACGTCCTTGATGCGCACGCGGCGCAGCATCTGGCGAACGATGACTTCGATGTGCTTGTCGTTGATGGCAACGCCCTGGAGCCGGTAGACCTGCTGGATCTCGTTGACGAGATACGCAGCGAGCTCCTTCTCACCCTTCACGCGAAGGATGTCGTGCGGGTTCGCCGGTCCGTCCTGCAGCGGCTCGCCCGCGCGGACGCGGTCACCGGGCTGGACGTGGATGTGCTTGCCCTTGGGGATCAGGTACTCGCGCGACTGATCGCTGAGTGCCTGGCCGTCGTGGCCGAACGGGGTGATGACGACCTTGCGCTTGCCCTTGGTGTCCTTGCCGAAGGAGACCTCGCCGTCGATCTCCGCGATGATCGCGTGGTCCTTCGGCTTCCTGGCCTCGAAGAGCTCGGCGACGCGCGGGAGACCACCGGTGATGTCCTGGGTCTTCGTGCTTTCGCGCGGGATCTTCGAGATGACGTCGCCCGGCTCGAGCAAGTCGCCGTCCTGGACGACGATGTTCGCGCCGACCGGGAGGAGGTAACGCGCTTCGAGCGTGGAGTTCGGGAGACGAAGCGTCTCGCCGCTGGTGGGGTCCTTGAGCGAGACGCGCGGGCGGAGATCCGCCGCGCGCGACTCGATGATCACCTTGCGCGAGAGGCCGGTGACCTCGTCGAGCTTCTCGATCATCGTGACGCCTTCGACGATGTCGCCGAACTTCGCCACGCCGCCGACCTCGGTGAGGATGACGTTCGCGAACGCGTCCCACTCAGCGAGGAGGTCGCCTGCCTTGACCTTCTGGCCCTCGACGCACTTGAGGACGGCGCCGTAGATCAGACGGTGGTGCTCGCGCTCGCGGCCGCTGTCGTCGACGATGACGAGCTCACCGTGGCGGTTCATGATAGTGACGGTACCGTCGCGACGAATCGCTACGTTCGCGCCGCGGATGCGGACGAGACCCTCGGTACGCGCCTCGATCGAGCTCTGCTCGATCTTGCCGCGCGCCGCCGCTCCACCGATGTGGAACGTGCGCATCGTCAGCTGGGTGCCCGGCTCGCCGATCGACTGGCTGGCGATGATGCCGATGGCCTCGCCGATGTTGACCTTGTAGCCGCGTGCGAGATCGCGTCCGTAGCACTTCGCGCAGACACCACGGCGGGTCTGGCACGTGAGCACCGAGCGGATGACGATCTCTTCGATGCCCGCGTCTTCGATCTTCGTGACGAGGTCTTCTTCGAGCTCGGTGTTCGCACCGACGATGACCTCGCCGGTGAGCGGATCGACGACGTCCTCGAGTGTGACGCGGCCGAGGATACGGTCGCCGAGAGGCTGGATGACCTCGCCGGCGTCCTCGAGCTTGGCGACACGGATGCCGTCGAGCGTTCCGCAATCGAACTCGGAGATGACGGCGTCCTGCGCGACGTCGACGAGACGGCGCGTGAGGTAACCGGAGTTTGCCGTCTTCAGCGCGGTGTCCGCGAGGCCCTTACGAGCTCCGTGGGTCGAGATGAAGTACTGGAGAACCGTGAGACCCTCGCGGAAGTTCGCGGTGATCGGGGTCTCGATGATCTCGCCCGAGGGCTTGGCCATGAGACCGCGCATCGCGGCGAGCTGGCGAATCTGCTGCGTCGAGCCGCGGGCGCCCGAGTCAGCCATGATGTAAATCGGGTTGAAGCTCGGCTCGATGATCTCTTTCCCGGAGTCCGGGTCCATGACCTTCTCTTTGCCGATGACGAGCATCATCTCGGCCGTGACCTTGTCGGCCACGCCTGCCCAGATGTCGACGATCTTGTTGTAGCGCTCGCCGTCGGTGATGAGGCCCTCCTGGTACTGATCGACGACCTGCTGCACTTCGCCCTGGGCGTCGTTGAGGAGGACGTGCTTCGCGTCCGGAATCACCATGTGATCCATGCAGATCGAACAGCCGGAGCGCGTCGCGTGCTCGTAGCCGAGCGAGCGGAGACGGTCCGCGAGGAGGACGGTCGCCTTGTTGCGGTGCATGCGGTAGCAGGCATCGATCAGGTGCGAGAGCGCCTTCTTGTCGAGCGTCTTGTTGACCAGCTCGAACGGCAGGCCGTCCGGGAGGATCTCCGAGATGAGGCAGCGACCGACCGTCGTGTTGACGACGATGCGCTTGCCGGTCCCCGGGTCGATGACGCGGACGCGGATGCCCGTGTGCGTCGTGACCTCTTCGTTGTCGTAGGCCATCCGGACTTCCTCGGGCGAGGAGTACACGCCCTTGAGGAAGCCTTCGATCTTGCCGGCCTTCGTCACCGTGAGGTTGCCCTCGCGGTAGTAGCCCTTCGAGAACTTGCGCTCGCGAGTGGCGTAGTAGAGCCCGAGGACGATGTCCTGCGTCGGGTTGATGATCGGCTTGCCGTTCGCCGGCGAGAGGATGTTGTTCGTGCTCATCATGAGCACGCGCGCTTCCATCTGGGCTTCGACGCTCAGCGGAACGTGGACGGCCATCTGGTCACCGTCGAAGTCGGCGTTGAACGCCGCGCAGACGAGCGGGTGCAGCTGGATCGCCTTGCCCTCGATGAG
>JAYTOQ010000794.1:0-3124 GCA_043747665.1 Polyangiaceae bacterium
GGCGAGGCGCTCGCGCGCGAGCCCGACAACACGCCGCCGCCCGCGACGGTGCTGGATGCGTCGCAAGCAGCTGCGGATCTCGGCCACTGGCCCCCGTCGCCGGTGCACTCGATGTGGAAGACGCCCGAGCCCGGAGAAGGGGAGTGGACGACGCCCACGCAGCCCTGGGTCAAGCACCTGCCCACGCCGGCGGGCGGCGAGGCGCCGCCATCGATGTTTTATCGAACGTTCGTGCGCCCCGACGAGGAGCGTCCGTACGCGAAGGTCGTCCTCCTCGCGATGGACATGCGGCAGCTCGATCTCGAGATGGAGGCCGGCAACGAGGATCCCAAGCCGCTCACCGGACCGCCTGGCGCCGGACGAATCCCGCGCGATCCGGCGGTTTATACGAAGATCGCCGCCGCGTTCAACGGCGGCTTCAAGACCGAGCACGGCGCCTACGGCATGATGCTGAGGAAGCGAGTGCTCCTTCCGCCGCAGCCGGGCATCGCCACCGTGATCATCACGAAGGACGGTCGCTACGGGCTCGGGTCGTGGGGCACGAACAAGGACGTCGGCGGCATCCAGGACGTCGAGGCGAGCGACATCGTCTCGCTCCGCCAGAACCTCGATCCGCTCGTCGACAACGACAAGGTGAACCCGAGCGGCCGCGCGCAGTGGGGCTTCACCCTGCCCGGCACCACCATGCAGACGGAGCGCTCCGGCCTTTGCGTCACGAACGCCGGGCACCTGCTCTATGCCTGGGGTGACGACGTCAGCGCGACGACGCTCGGCAAGGCGATGAAGATGGCGTCGTGCGTGTACGGCATGCACCTCGACATGAACCCCCACCACACCGGGTTCATCTTCACGAACATCACCGAGCTGAAGGGCCGCAACTACAAGTCCGAGCTCCTTGACAAGCAGATGGAGATCGATACGGCGCGTTACATCGAATACGCGCCGAAGGACTTTTTCTACATGACGCTCCACGATCCGACGCCGCCGTCGCTCGAGGGCGCGGCCTGGGAGCCCGATCCGGGAGTGCAGCCCGCGCCGGCATGGATGGCGGGGCTCTGGCATGCGACGGCGGCGAACGGCGTCGACGTGCTCGAGATCGAGCCGGCGCGCGCGAGCTTCAGGGTGCGCGCCGGGACCGGCGAGCCGGACGCGAAGACCGGCGCGACGCGTGCGCACGAGCTCGCGGACGACGATGCGCATCGCGTGCTCTTCGCGCTCACGCTCGGAGTCTCGGACGCGAAGCGCCTGCGCGGCCTCGCCACCGACGGGCGCGTCGCGCTGCCCATGAGCAGCGCCGAGCATTCGGCCGCGCTCGTGGCGTCCGAGGACGGGCAGCTCACCATCGCGGGCGCGCGCGAGCTCGCATCGGTGCCCGCGCACGTCGATGCCGTGGAGCTGCCGCTCCTCCTCGACGACGGCAAGGTGCTCGCGGCCTCTCATGCGGGCTCACGCGCGCGCGCCGCGCTGGGGTTGACGACGGCGGGTCGCGTGTATATTGCACGTATTATGTCCGCGGGGGTCGGGGCCGGGGCGGGAGTCGGGGCAGGAGTCGAGGCCATGGCGGAGATGCTGAAGCGCGCGGGCTGCGCGCGCGCGGTGCTCCTCGACCGCGGCGCAGGCGTGCACGGCTCGGTCTTCCGCGCGGGCACGGCGACGCCGCCGCGCTCGCGCTATGAAGAGACGACGCTCTACGCGATGGGCAAGCCGCTCCTCCCGCGCGGCTTCCGCTTCGAGTCGCTGCATCCGGTCGAGCCGCCCGCGCCGAAGAAGAAGTAGCGACGCGCCGGCCGCGAGCGGTCGAGCGACGATTCGGGTCCTGACATTGCGGCGGGGAGGCCTGGGGCCTCGGGGGCCGGCCACTCTCCGACGATGAGGACCCGAATCGTAGCTGCCGCGCGTGATTCCGCAGGTTTGGCGACGATTAGGACCCGAATCGTCCTCGCCATCGTAGCGCGCGCCGCCGCTCAGGGCGCGGTCGGCGGCTCCGCCGACGGCGCCGACGGCGCAGACGGCGTCGTGACGCCCGGCGCAGAAGGCGTCGTGACGCCCGGCGCGGCCGGCATCGTCGGGACGCTCGGCGTCTCCGTCGTCGTCGTGGTGCTCGCGTCCGGCGCGTCCGTCGGATGGCCGTCGTCGTGGACGTCGCTCGTGCCTTCGTCGGCATCGAGGCCGGGGGCGTTGTAGCGGGGCACCTCGCCGGGCTTCGAGTAGTCGATCCAGAACGCGCTCGTATCGCGCACGTCCATGTGCACGAACACGCTGTTCGGGTAGTAGCCGCAGCCGACGTTCTTCAGCGTGCGGCAGAAGTCGCGTAGCGCCTCGTTCGGCACGCCGGCCACGCGGAAGTCGACCGCCTTGCCGTGCATGTGGTTCGAATGCGGATTGAACTGCGTCGGCGTGAAGGGGCGGAAGCCGCTCACCACCTCGATCTTGCGGCTGCCGAAGTGGTTCGAGACGACGGACAACAGAGACACGAGACGCGGCTCGATGGGGTGCGCCATGCCGTTCGGCGAGCGCATCATCTTCTCGAAAGTCTTGAGCGCGACGGGCGAGATGCGCCCGCGCTTGTCGCCGACGTGGATGTCGTAATTTTCCGTGGTCGCGATGCGATGCACGTGGAGGACGCCCGGCGTCTTCGCCTTCATCGCAAACGTGGTCGTCTCCCGACCGTTGGTCTTGCCGACCTTCGCGACCTTCTCGCCCTTGCGCTCCGACCTGGAATCCGACCTGGAAGAAGAGGCTGTCGTGTCGGCGCTCGCGGGCTTGCGCTCGGCGGCGGCGTTGGCGGCGCGGTCCTCGGCGGTGGGCTTCGGCGGCTCGTGCGACTTGGCCTTCGCCGTCGACGTAGCGTCGCTCTTGTCCTTCACGCCCGGGATGGTGAGGACCTCACCGACGCGAAGGTGCTTCACGTCCTTGAGGTGATTGGCCTCGATGATCGCCTTCGCGGTGACGTGATACCGATTCGCGATCGCCTCGATGGTGTGCCCGCGCCCGACGGTGTGCTGGACATCGGCCCGAGCAAACGACGGCAACGTCACGACGACGGCGACGACAGCGACGGCAACAGATGCGCGGAGGCCCATGTAGAGCCCGTCCATACTCGATCTGGCCCAGGCGAGAAGGG
>JAYTOQ010000795.1:0-37466 GCA_043747665.1 Polyangiaceae bacterium
GCGGCTTTGCCGAGGCCGTCGCCGCGTTCGAGAAGGAGAGCGGCACCGTGCTCGCCGAGGAGCAGCGGCTTGCCGTCGAGCGAGCGGCACGCTGCCCGCTCCTCGTGGTGACCGGCGGACCGGGCGTCGGAAAGACCACCATCGTGAAGGCGATCCTGAGCGTCTTCGATCGCGCGAAGGTCGTCACGCGTCTCGCCGCGCCCACCGGACGCGCCGCGAAGCGGATGAGCGAGGCCACCGGAAGAGAAGCGGCCACGTTGCATCGCCTCCTCGAGTTCGAGCCCAAGAAAAACGCCTTCAAGCGCGATTCGAAGAACCCGCTCGATGCAGGCGCCGTGATCGTCGACGAGTCCTCGATGGTCGACATTTGGATGGCCGACGCGCTCACGCAGGCCATCGCCGACGGCGCGCGGCTCGTCCTCGTCGGCGACGTCGATCAGCTCCCCAGCGTCGGCCCGGGGTCGTTCTTGCGCGATGCCATCAACTCCGGCGTCGTGCCCTGCGTGCGCCTCGTGAAGATCTTCCGCCAGGCCGAGAAGAGCCTGATCGTGCAGAACGCGCACCGCATCAACGCCGGTCAGCCGCCCATCGTTCCCGAGGCCGGCGACACCACCTCGGACTTCTTCGTGGTGGAGAAGCACGACGCCGACGCCGCACGTCGCGTCATCCTCGAGCTCGTCACGAACCGCATTCCGCGCCGCTTCGGGCTCGATCCGATCCGCGACATCCAGGTGCTCACGCCCATGCACCGCGGTCCGGCGGGCACGCAGGTGCTCAACGACGAGCTGCAGGCAGCGCTCAACCCCACGGGGCCGTCCATCACCCGGGGCAAGAGCCGCTTCCGCGTCGGTGACAAGGTGATGCAGCTCCGCAACGACTACGACCGCAACGTGTGGAACGGCGACGTCGGCATGGTGGCTTCGGTCGACGAGGAAGAAGAGACGCTGGTCGTTCGTTTCGCCGACGGAGGAAGCTCGTCCGAGCCGCGCGAGGTCCCTTACGACGGCGCATCGCTCGACGAGCTGACGCTTGCCTATGCCTCGACCATCCACAAATCGCAGGGCAGCGAGTACCCCGCTGTCGTCATTCCCTTTCTCACGAGCCACTTCGTCATGCTGTCGAAGAATCTGCTCTACACCGCGGTCACCCGCGGCAAGCGGCTCGTGGTCCTCGTGTCGGACCCACGCGCGCTCCGGATCGCGCTTTCACCGCCCGTGGCGAGGGAATACGGCGGCGGCGACGCGCCGATCGACCGCGGCCGTTCGACGAAGCTCGCTGCCCGCATCCAGGCGAAGGTCGAAGGCTTCCGTCCCTTGCGGTGACCGAGTGGGGGAGTAGACTCGAAGGTCCCAAAGATGCTGAAGCGCCTGATCCTCGGCCTCATCCTCGGCACCGTCATTGGTGCGGTCGTGGCGGCCGTTCTCGTGCAGGGCCTCGGCATGGCGCTGTTCTCCAATGCCGCGTTCGCCTATCTCGCCGCGGCAGCGACGGGCGTGATCACCGGGCTCGTCGCGGGCAAGCCGATCTGGGCGGCCGACGGAAAGATCGAGGCTGGGCTCAAGGCATTCTTCGGGATCCTCCTCGGCCTCGGCGCGATGTTCGTGCTGCGCACGTGGGCGAACGTTCATCTCGATCTCTCGATGCTGAAGGCCGGCGAAGGCGCGCTCGGCGACCTGCCGGCGGCGTCGCTCCCGCTCCTGGCTGCCGTGCTGGCGGGGTTCTACGAGATCGACAACTCCCCGGCCGACGACAAGAAGGACGACGACGCGGCACGCTCGGATGGCTCTTCGAAGAAGGGCGCCGGCAAGAAGGTGCGCGTCGCCGACGAGGACGAGAGCCGCCTCGAGGACGAAGAGGCCGAGGAGCCCGCCGTAGCGAAGAAGAAGGGTCGCTAGGCGACTCATCGCATGCCGCCGGCGCGGATCGTCTTCTGGGCCTCGACCATCGGCGGCATCGCCTTCGCGGCTCGCTCGGTGCTGACGCAGCCACCCTCGCTCGCCGTCTGCATCGCCTGTGCGATCGCCTACAACGCGCTGCTGCTATGCGGCGTCTTCGTGCTGCGGCTGCGGATGTTCGCCGATGCCGTCGTGCACGGACCGCGCGACGCGACCGGCGTGGTCCTCACGTTCGATGACGGCCCGGATCCCGTGCACACGCGCGCCGTGCTCGACGCGCTCGACGTCCACGACGCGAAGGCGACGTTCTTCGTCATCGGCCGGAAGGCGGAGGAGCATCGAGACGTGGTGGAGGAGATCCTTCGACGCGGCCACGAGGTCGGCGTGCACGGCTACGAGCACGATCGGCTCTTCGCGCTGCGCGGGAGCAAGCGGGTGCGCGCCGATCTCGAGCGCGCCATCCGCACGCTCGAGAGCATCACGGGCAAGACGCCGCTCCTGTTCCGGCCGCCCATCGGTCACACCAACCCCGCCATCGCGCGCATCGCGGATCAGCTGGATCTCACGGTGGTGGGCTGGTCGGTGCGCGCACGGGACGGGCTGGCGCGCACGAAGCCGGACGACGTCCTCGCGCGGATCTCGCGCGGGCTCGAGGACGGCGCGATCGTTCTCCTCCACGACGCGCCGGAGCACGGCACGCGCAAGCCCGCCGGCGTCACGGCGCTTCCGGCGATCCTCGAGCGCATCGCCGCCAAGAACCTGCGCGTGACGGCGCTCTCGACATGGCTCGAAGACCCGGCAGAGCACGTCGAAAACGAAGCGTCGAACGGCTAGCGTCGCGCGCGCTGCGTTGGGAGGTCACGCGTCTTCGTCGGTGAGCGTTGTCGCCGGGAGATCGACCACGAAGCGTGCGCCTTGTGTGTATGGTGCATCCACGAAGATACGTCCCTTGGCGGCCTCGACGATGCCGCGACAGACCGCGAGGCCCAGGCCTGTGCCGGAGCCGACGTCCTTCGTGGTCACGAACGGATCGAAGACGCGTTCGCGCAGATCCGCCGGCACGCCCGGGCCGTTGTCCTCGACCTCGATGCGCGCGCGCAAGTTGCCCACGAGCTGCGCGCGCAGCGTGATGGTGCGGAGCTTGTCGGTGGGGCCGTCGGCCATGGCGGCACCGGCGTTGAGCAGAAGGTTCAGGAGCACCTGCGTCAGGCGCTGCGGAGAGAGCGCGACGTACAGCGACGGCGCGATGTCGATGTTCACGTCGACGCCCTTCCACTCCTTCTGCGGGCGGACGAGCGCCAGCGCATCGGCCGATACCTCGCGCACGTCGGCGAACGCCGAGCGCCCGGATGGCGGCCCGCTCTCGGGGCGCGCGTAGTCGAGGAGATCGCGGACCACCACGTGAATGCGCTCCGTCTCCTTGCGCATGCGCTTGAGGAAATCGACGCGCGTCTCGTCGGGTGTCTCGGTGTCGTCGATGATGTCGTGCATGCCCATGATCGCTGCAATGGGGTTGCCGATCTCGTGCGCGACTCCCGCCGCGAGCCTTCCCACGCTCGCCATTCGCTCGCTTCCTGCGAGCTGCTCGCGCGTCTCACCGAGGTGTCGCGTGGTGGTGGTGAGCTCATCGACCTTGTTGCGGAGGTTCTTCTCGTCGGCGATCAGCCGCGAGGCCATCGAACGAACGCTCGAGCCGAGCTCGGCGATCTCGCGCGCGCCCCCGGCCGGCAGGTCGAACGCGCGAGCGCCGTTCGCGACTCGATCGGCAGCCCGTGCCAGGTTCTCGATCGGACGCACGATGGCCCGCGTCAGCGCGATGTACGCGAACACCAGCAGCGCGAGCGCGAACACCCCCATGTACAGCGCGATCCCGCGGACCACCTCGGAAGAGCGCGCCGCGTCCTCGTCGGTTCGCACGCGGACCAGCACGGCTCGGTTGCCGGCGGGCAGCACGACGTCGAGCGCGCGTGTGCCGTTGCGGCTCGCCACGCGGGTCGCGGCTTCACCGTACGGGCGCGCGGGGGCGCGCAGCGCAGCAACCTCGTTCGTCGGGCCTGCGCTGGCCTCCACCGCGCCGGACGCGTCGTAGACGGCGACCGCGAGCGCGCCGCCTTCTCCGACGTGAGACTCGAGGCGGGACGTGATGGCGCCCGGGTCGCGCTCCGCGACGTCGCCCACGTGCGCCGCGACGGCGCGTCCGAGCGCACGTGCTGCCTCCTCGCGATAGGCGAACGAGGTCGCGCGCGTCACCAGCGCAATGGCGAAGAACAGCGGAACGTACGCGACGAGGATCACGCCCGCGAGCGCGAGCACGATCTGCAGGCGCAGCCCGGGGCCAATGCGAGCGTGCCGCGGATTCTTCGAATCGGCTTCGGCCGTCGTCGTCACGCCTTCAGCGTAACCCGAAGGCGATGCTCACCTGATAAACCAGCACCGCGGCCACGTATCCGAGCGCATACGTGTAGGCCAGTACGAAGGCGGGCCAGCGCCAGCTCCTCGTCTCACGCTTTATCGCCGCCACCGTGCTCATGCACTGGCAGGCGAGGACGAAGAACGCCAGCAGCGCGAGCCCGGTGGCGGTCGAGTAGACGCGGCTGCCGTCGGGCTTCTTCGCCTCGCGGAGGCGCGTGGTGAGCGGCGCCGGATCGTCGGCGGCGTTCTCGACGCCGAAGATGACGCCCATGGTGCCGACCATCACCTCGCGAGCTCCGAAGGAGCCGATGAGGCCGACGTTGATGCGCCAGTCGAAGCCGGCCGGACGCGTGGCCGGCTCGATGGCGCGACCGATGGTGGCGGCGACGCTCCGCTCGATGCCGGGCGCCGCCGTCGAACCGGGCATCGGGACCGTGAGCAGGACCCAGAGCACCGCGGAGACCGCCACGATGATGGTGCCGACGTCGCGCAGGAAGCGGCGGCCCGACAGGTACGCCTTCCGTGCCACGACTCGCGCCTGCGGGATGCGGTAGGACGGAATCTCGAGGACGAGCGGGAGGGCTTTGCCCTTGGTCGCGGTGCGCCGCAGGGTCCACGATGCGACGAGCGCCGTGAGGATCCCTGCAAAGTACAATCCCACGAAAATAAAGGCGCGAAACAGCGCCGAACGGTGCCCGAAGAACGTCGCGAGCACCAGGCCGTAGGTGGGGAGCCGCGCCGAGCACGTCATCAGCGGGATGACGAGGATGGTGGTCAGCCGCTCGCGAGGATCGCGCACGATGCGCGTCGAAGCGATGGCCGGCACCGCGCACGCATGACCCATGAGCAGCGGCAGAAAGCTCCTTCCGCTCAGGCCGAGGAGCCGGAGCAGGCGGTCGACGAGGAACGCGCCGCGCGCGAGGTACCCGCTCGCCTCCAGGAGCTCGAGCGCGACGGTGAGGATCACGATCTGGGGCATGAAGGCGAGCACGGTGCCGGCGCCGCCGAGGATCCCATCGGCGACGAAGGACGTGACGAGGTTCTTGCCGAACATGCCGGCGAGCTTGGCGCGGGCCAGGCCGATCAGCTTGTCCATCAAGCTCGATGCGGGATCGGCGACGAGGAAGACGGCAGCGAAGAGCAGCGCCATGATCCCGACGAAGAGCACCGGACCAATCAGCGGATGGAGCAGCACGGCGTCGACGCGCTCGGTCAGCCGCCGGCGCCGGAGCTCGGACGCGTTGCCCACGTCCTGCACGACGGCGCGCGCCACCTTCGCGGCATCGAAATGGCCCGCGCCCTGAGTGGCCGAGCCTTCGCGCGCGTGATCGTCGACGGCGGCGAGCACCGCGCCCTTCGCTGCGCGATCCCGCGCGTTGACAAGGAGGACCGGCGCGCCGATTGCCGCCGACAGCGCGGCCACGTCGACGGTGTGACCCTCGCGACCGAGCACGTCCTTGTGCGTGAGCACCACGATGAGCGGGAGACGCGCGCGGAGGAGCTCGGCGGCGAGCCGAAGACCCAGCGCGAGACGCGTCGGGTCGATCACCTGAACGACGACGAGCGGCCGTCCGCTGTGCTCGAACGTGTCGAGGAAGGCGCGCGCCACGCCCTCGTCGGTGCTCTTGTCGACGGTCGCTTCCACGGAGTAGAAGCCCGGTAGATCCGCGATGACCGCGGGCGAGCCGGAGGGCAGCGTGACGTCGCCCTCGAGGATCTCGACCGTGATGCCGGGGTAGTTGCCGACGTGAGCCTCGCCGCCGGTGAGCGCGTTGTAGAGCGAGCTCTTTCCCGAGTTGGGACGACCCGCGAGCGCAACGGTCAGCGTGCCGAGCGCATCGCGCGGTGGACGGCGGCTCGGGCGCGCGCCGCTTGTCGGCGGCCCGTGGCACGAGGGCTCGGCGCTCACGCGGGCACCTCGACGACGGACACCGCGATGCGCTGTGCTACCTCGCGTGCGACGGCGAACTCGCCGCCGCCTCCCGTGCGCACGTGCAGCGGGCCACCCAGCGCCGCGCGACGGAGGACGACGAGCTCCTCGCCTTCGTGCAAGCCGACCGCGCCGAGCCACGCGGCTGCCTCTCCATCGAGATCGACCGACGTGATGCGCACGCGTCGGCCGTCGAGGGCGTCGGCGAGCGAGAGCGTCGTCATCGTAGAAATAGCCTATCGAACTTGAAAGTCATTGTCAACTGTCGTCCCGAACATGCAATGCTCGCGGCCGTCGGTCGGCTCACGCTCGCGTACGGCGGCGTGACTACTTGCCGAACGCGCGTTCGATGGCTTCGGCGATGCCGCCGCCGCGGGCGATGTCGCGATCGAGGACGTCGGTGGCGGCCTTCTTCACTTCGTCGGGCGACTGGCCCATCGCGAAGGAGCGGCCCGCCGTCTGGAGCATCGGCAGATCGTTGAGCCAGTCTCCGACGCAGACCGTCTCGCCGACGTCGATGCCGTAGTGCGCGGCCATCCATGCGAGCGCGGTGCCCTTCGTGCCGCCGGCGGCGCGGGCGACCATGCCCCAGTGCTCGCGGCTCTTGTCGGCGTCGCGGCGGAACGGGAACATCGCC
Source organism: Polyangiaceae bacterium (assembly GCA_043747665.1). Taxonomy (GTDB): domain Bacteria; phylum Myxococcota_A; class Polyangia; order Polyangiales; family Polyangiaceae; genus Labilithrix. Next base: position 6,875 of record JAYTOQ010000795.1, read on the forward strand.
ACCTGCATGGCCTCGGTCTCGTCGCGCTGGATGTCGGCGACGGTGCGGCCGATGTTGGCCTCGCGACCGAGCGCAACGACCGCGGTCATGCCCTCCTTCGAGTCCCAGAGCGCGTGCTCGGTGACGCGATGCGCGTAGCGCAGATCGGTCGACCACGTGCGCACGTACGGCAGGTAGTCGGCGCCGCGCTCGTCGTGGACGATGGCGTCCTCCGCGAAGAGGAACGCGACGAGGTCGTTGCGTTCGAGGCTGTCGCGCAGACGATCGGCGGCGCGACCGCGAATGCCGCGGTGGAGAAGCGTCTTCTGGCCCCTCACCTGCACGACGTGGCTGCCGTCGGCGCAGCCCACGGGGCCGTCGATGCCGAGCAGCTCCGCAGACGGGCGCGTGCCCGAGAACAGGCGCCCCGTGAGGATCGTGACCTTGATCCCCCGCGCCTTGAGCTTCTTGATCGCGTGGACATCCTCGTCCTTCGCGTCACCGGCGTGATCGAGCAGGGTCCCGTCGAGATCGATCGCCAGAAGCTTGTACGGACCTGCGGCCGGCGCACGCGCGGGCGGATTGCTCGGCTTGCGCGCCGTTGATGCGCCATGCGAGCTCGTGTTGCTCGCCGAAGTCGACGCGGCTGCGCCGGCGTTCGGCCTCTCGCTCCCCCGTCGTGCTGCCATGCGAGTGCTACGACCCGGGCTCCCTCTCGGTCGTTCGAGACGAGAGAAGAGCCCGAATCAAGCGAGCTTCAGGCGCTAGAGGCGCTAGAGGCGCTAGAGGCGCTAGACGCGGGGTAGACCGAGACCTTCTTCTTGTCGTTCGACTTCCACTCGTACTTAACCTGGCCATCGACCAGCGCGAAGAGGGTGAAGTCCTTGCCCTTGCCGACGCCTTTGCCTGGCGAGATCGTCTCGCCGACCTGGCGAACGATGATGCCGCCGGCGCGAATCGTCTCGCCGCCGTAGACCTTCACGCCACGCCGCTGCGCGTTCGAATCGCGGCCGTTACGGGTGCTGCCTGCGCCTTTTTTGTGAGCCATGGTGCTTCCTACTCAGCCGGCGATGCCGGTGATCTCGAGGGCGGTGAAGGGCTGACGGTGACCCGACTTGCGGCGGTAGTTCTTCCGGCGGCGGAACTTGAAGATGATGATCTTCTCTCCGCGGTCCTGGGCGATGATCTTCGCCTCGACCTTGGCGCCGCCCACGACGGGCTTGCCGATCTTGATGCCGTCGCCACTGCCGACGAGAAGGACCTCGCCGAGGGTGATGGCGTCGCCGACGTTGCCGGCGAGCTTTTCGACGCGAAGGCGATCGCCCTGCGCCACTCGATACTGCTTTCCGCCCGTTTTGATGACCGCGTACATGAGACACGCCCTCTTTGGTGGGCCGCGCGAGCCTCATCCGTAGGGAAGAGACCGCGTCGGCGGGGTTTCCCCGCCCCACTTCGAAAGGGGGTCGAGGGACGCGGCAGTATATTGAGGACGCGCTTTTTGTAAAGCCGTACGACGACCCAGGCCCGGAAACGCCGGGCGCGCGGCCGGGAAGCGGCCAGGAAGCGGCAGGCCGAGGGCGCGCAGCTACCGTCCCCGGGTCCCTCGTGCATAATGCTTGCACGGTCAGCGCCACAGGCTCGCCGCCTTCGAGCGCGGAGACGGCGTGGGGCGCGGAGGATTTCATGGATTATCGCGGTGTTCTGCTGGTCGGCATGCTCAGCGCGGCGGCGCTCGTCGCCGCAGCCACGTCCTGTAGCGCCCCCGATCCCGGCCAGGTCACGTTCATCGAGCGCCCCAGGGGCTCGACGGGTGATCTCACCAGCGGCGGGAGCTCGAACGGCGGCGTCGAAGCCGGTGCGATGGTCGGGACCAGCAGCGGCGAGGCAGGTGTGGAGGGCGGCGGCAGCTCGGGCCAGACCGCGGATCCGGTCTTCGGGACGACGACGTTCATGCTTGGAGCTCCCGGCCAAGGAGCCCCGGCGAAGTCGGCGAACCCTGCCCACGGCGGCGATTCCTCGGGGAAAAATTGCATCGTGACCGGCTGTCACCTCGACCAATGGGGTTTTGGCGGCACGCTTTACACCGATGCAGCGGGTACTGCGCGTGTCAAGGACGCCGAGATCCGCATCAGCCGCCCGGATGGCACCGAGTTTCAGAAGACGTACAGCGACGTGGACGGCAACTTCTGGATCGCCGGGCTCGGGATGCCGATTCCGGCCGGCAGCCGCGTCGGTGTCCGTACCGCCGACGGCAAGAAGATGAACATGGGCGGTTCAATCGGCCCCGGCCAGGCAGGCTGCAGCCAGGGCGGGGGCTGTCACGGCAAGCTCACCACGCCTCCAGGAACCCAAGGCCTCGTCTACGTCAAGTAGCTCCGCCCAATCAAGTCGCGCCCAATCAAGTCGCGCCCAATCAAGTCGCGGTCAGTAGCGGTGCTGGAAGAGCACATCGAGGATCGATGTGCCCTTGTCGCCGCGCGTGCCGATGAGTGACCACTTCGGCACGAACTGCCATTCGAGGAAGAGGTACGTGGTGTCGGGCTCGCGCTGCGAGAAGCCGGACGCGTAGCCGAGCTGCACCTTGAGGTTGCGTCGCAGCCGATAGCCGACCTTGGTGCGCGAGCGGTTCGCGCTCGTGTGGTCCTGCTCGAGATCGAAGTCCTCGTCGAGATCGCCGAGCGCTTGGTTCAGGCCCGACGACGCGAGCCCGGTGCCCACGTCGGTCGCGGCCTGCGTGTCGCTCGGTCGTGCGTCACCCGCGCGCGCTTGATTCGGATCAGCGCGACCGAAGAGCAAGATCGAGAGGATCTCGTTCTTCGAGTACGGAGGCTCGGAGCGCAGCGTGAGCTTTCCCGTCTTGAGCGGTCCGTTGAACTCCACCCAGATGCGGGTGCGATCGGGCGCGTCCCAGTACGCGGCGGCGACGATGATCGGGTCGGTCGGCGCGTCACCTGCGGCGAACGTGACGGTACCGCGGTCGACGACGAAGCGCCGGCCCTGGACATCGATGGTGCCGCCTTGCTTCAATGTGATCTGGCCGGTCATCGCGATCTCGTCGGCGATGTCGACGATGGTGCGTCCGGCGAGGAAGACGCGTACGCCGCGCCCTTCGAGCTCGACGTCGTCGCCGAGCGTCACCGTGAAGCGCGCGGCGAGGTTGTCGGCGGGCTCGGCGGTGCCCGCGGCAATGGCAGCAGCAGCAGCAGCGGCCGCCTTGACGCGCGACGCGGCGCCAGGCCGAAGGGCCTGCGCGACGAGCCTGCCGTCGGCGCGTCGGATGCCGACCTCGATGGTCGTGTCGGGGTCCATCGACTGCAAGACCTGCGTTCCACGCGCCGGCACCATGATCTTCGCGCGCGGAACGGTGACGGTGACGGCGAGCGCCTTCTTGTCGGCAGGCATCCTCGCCGAGAGATGCACCTCACCGGTGGCTGCCGCGAACGTGGCGCCCTCGGCGCTGAGCGGCACGCCTTCCTTCGTCGGGACGACGGCGACCACGTCGACGGACTCGAAGCGAAGCCCCTTCATGCGACCCGCCGCGGAGGCCTTGATCTCGCCCGCGCCGATCTTGGCGGTGGCATCCTGGATTCGGAACGCGCCGTCGCGCTCGAAGATCGCGCTGGCGCGGATGTCGGTGATCTCCTCGCCGATGGCGTTCACGTAGAGGCGTCCGCCCGTGACGCCGACGCCGCCCTCGAAGACGTGCGACGTGCCGTCGATGGTGGCGCTTCCGCGTCCGTCGATCTGGCCGTCGATCTCGGGGATGGAGCGACGGACGAACGGCCGCGCGATGGCCAGCCGGACGCGATCGAGCGCGTAGGCGATCTTGGTCGACTGCTTGTCGTCCCACGCGACGTCGATGCCGCGCCATTGCAGCGACTTCGACAGCACGTCGACGCGGCCGTTGCCGCCGTCCTCCTGATTGATGCGCGCGCTCGCGTCGAGCAGGCCGTTCTTCGCGACGAGGCGCACGTCGCCGCGCAGGACCCGAACGCCGGAGATGCCGAGATCGTCGACGCGCGCATTGGCCTCGAGAAGCGGCTCGCCGGTGAGGTCCCGCAGCTTCACGCGGCCGGTCAGCGTGCCGCGTATGTTCATCGGCAGAGGGAGCGGCGCGAGCTCGAGGTCGGTGACATCGAGCTCGCCAGACGCGTTCCACGCGAGCGGGCGCCCCGCGAAGAGATCGGCCGACGGCAGCTTCGCGAGCACGAGCCCGCGCACTTGGCCGGCCTTGTGCTGCTTCAAGCGCGCGCGCTCACTCACGGCAGCAGTTTCGTCGGCAGTCACGGTCGCGACCACGTCGCTGCCGTCCCAGCGTGCGTCGATCACGGCGTCGATCGGCGCGTAGCGGGCCTGCTGGCGAGCGGTCTGCTTCTCGACGAGGCCTTCGGCGCGCGCGACAAGCGTAACGCGCGGCCTGGCGAACGATCCGCCGATGGTGGAGTGCATGGACAGGGCGCCGCGGATGTCGGGACGCGCGAAGATCCCCGGGAGATCGCTGGCGTCGCGCGGCTTCATGTCGACGACGCCGCTGACCTCGAGCGAGCTGAGGGCGTTGCGATCGAACGGCGTCGTGCCGGCCGCCCAGCCGAAGAGCGGGACGAGGGCCTTCGCGTCGGCGCTGCCAAGGATGCCCTTCGCGTCCCAGCCGAGGAGCGAGAGCTCGGTCTCGTTGGAGGCGCCGTCGTGGCCGACATGCAGACCGAGATCAATCCCGCCGATGTGCGTCGACGTCCCGTCGTCGTTCAGTACGACGTCGAGCGAGCGGGTGATGGCGCTCGCGTACACGGTCGGGAGGATCCGCGCGTCGAGCCGTTCGACGCGCGCCGAGAGCACGACGTGACCGCTGATGCTCTCGATGCGCTCGTCTCCGAAGAGGGCGGCGCCCTGCGAGAGATCGATGTCACCCCGCAAATCAAGGGCTCCCGTCGCAAGCTTGGCGTTGGCGACGCTGAGGCCTCCGGGCATCTCGAGCTCCGCGCGCTGCACCTCGATCCATCCGAGCGCGCCGACGGCGACGCGCGCGCGACCGGCCACGTGGTGTCCCGAGAAGACCGCGTGGACCTCGGCCGCGGTGCCGTCCTTCGCGCCGGCGATGGTCACGTTGACGTGACCTTCGGTGCGGGCCGGTGTGGCCTTCACGTCGATGTCCATCGTCGCGAGCGAGCCCTCCGGCATGAGCGAGAGCTCGCGGATCCCGGTCATCGCGGCCACGCGCTGTACATCGATGCCGGTGCCCTTCGCGCGGATCGAGAGAGCGCCGTTCTGCACCTCGACCTCGAGATCGAGGGGCGCGCCGAGGCCGGTGACGTGGCCGCCGCGGACGGCGACACCACCGGGGGCGAAGAGGACCTCGTCGGCCTTCGCGTCGATCGACGTGCCGCCCTCCGCGCCGTCGACGTGCACGACACCGTCGAGGATCTTCGGCACCGGCGACAGGACGATCCGCGCGTGCGCAGTGGCGCTCGGATAGGTGAGCGGCTCCCTCGTCGAGGCGTTCGGAGCCTTCGGATCGTTCGCGTTGCTGGCGTCCTTGCTCGCTGCCGTGAGCCGCACTTGCTTCGCGGTGGCCGTGACGTCGATGACCGGGTTCGCGATTGGTCCTACCACGGTAGCATCAGCGTGCACGCTGCCAGCCGAGGCGGGCGCGCGTCCCACGCCGGTGGCGTCGGCGACGACCCGCGCGGCGATGGTGGCGCGCCGGAGATCGATGGTGCCGGTCGCGTGGGCGGTGCCCGCGCCGCTCAACACGCCCGGCGCGCGCGCCAGCGCACGCAGGTCCCGCGAGCGCGCGTCGGCCTCGAACGCCAGCGTCTCGTCGGGGATCGAGACGGTCAGCGTGCCGTCGACGTCGACGCCAGGCTCGCTCGCATGTACCTTCGCGGTGACCGTCCGACTGTCGAACGCGCCGGAGGCATCGACGGCCGGCGCACGTTGCGCGAGCACCGAGCCGGGCTTCGTCGATAGAACGAACGTTCCGCTAGGCGAGCCGCTCGCGATCACGCCATCGACGTGGACATGCCCCGACAGATCGCTCGCCGGACCGCCGAACGCGGCAGCGTCGACCTTCCCGAGATCCATGTCGAGGCGAAATGGCTGCTGGTCCCGGAGCCCGAGCTCACCCGTCGCATAGAGCGTGCTTCCGCCCACCGTTCCGTGCGCGGTGACGGCGAGGGTCGGCAGCTTGCCATGAGCCTTCGCATGCAGCTCCACGGGCTTCTCGATCGGCAGCGCGGGAAAGGCGCGTCGCACGACGTCGGGTTGCGCGAGCGGGAAGTCTGCCGTCACGTCGAGCACGTCACCGTCGAGCCCGAGATGCGCCTTCATGGGAATGCCGGACCCGTCGCCGTCGAGGTCCCAGTGCATCGTCACGCCGCCGCTCTGGCTGCCTGCCGCGCCGCCCTCGGTGGCGCTCACCGCGCGCGCGGCAGCCGACAGCGGCACGGTGATGCCGCCCGTCGCGAGGCCGTCGACGTCCGACGATTGTCCCGGTCCCCTCGGCGCTCGCGCGGTGACGTGCGCCTCGTCGACCTCGACGTTCAGGCGATTCTCGCTGATGAACACGCGCGCGCGTATGTCGTCGGCGTCGGCATCGAGCTTCGGCGGAACGACGTTGCCGTGCACCCATGCGTGACGAATTCGCGCGTCGGGAATGGCGAGGCGCACGTCCTCGCTCGACGGCGCCTTGACGGTGACCGGCGAAGGCGTCGCCCTCGGTCGCGGAAAGAACGCGCGCGCGATCCCGATGTCGCCGTTCGCGTCGATGTCGACCACCACCTCGGCGTCGTCGATGAGGGCCTTGTCGAGTGACACCTCCGGCGTGCCCTTCGAGATCAGCGACGAGACGAGCTTCCGCAGGTCGATCCGCCCGTTGATGCCCTTGGCGAGGATGACGCGCCGTCCTTCGGGATCGAAGACCTCCGCCTGAGCGACGCGCACGTGTCCCCATGGCCCCAGCGTGAGCTCCTGCACGTCGCCGATCACCAGGCGTCCCAGAAAGACAGTGGATAGTGCATCATTCGCCACCGACCGCACCGTGCGGCGCGTCACGGCGAAGTTCGCGTGGATCATGACGCTGCCCACGACGGCGCCGACGAAGACCGCGGTCGTGCCGACGATCTGTACGCCGTGCACGAGCGCCCTGACCGCGTGCCGCCGCATCAGAACGCCTCCCCAATGCCGAACGCGAGCGCGATGGGAATACCGAAGAGAGTGTCCGGCGGCCGCTCGAAGGACGAGCTCGAGAGATACTGCAGCCCCGGGATCCGGTAGCCGATGTCGAGACGGATGGGCCCGACGGGCGTGTCGTAGCGCGCGCCGCCGCCGCACGAGAGGTGAGGCCGATCGAGGCGTATGTCGAGCGTGAACGGCGACACGTCGGCAGCGTCGCAGAAGACCGCCGTCGAGAACGGCCCCTCCACGTTGATGCGCACCTCGGCGCTGAGCTCCCAGAGCGTGCGGCCGCCGGTCGGCAGGCTGCAGCCCTTGTCGTTGGGGTTGCAGCCGGACGCGCTGATCGATTGACCCGCGGGGCTCAAGTAGGGAATGACGTCGTAGGGACCGATTCCACGCAAGGGGTAGCCGCGATTCGACACCGGACCGCCGGCATAGAAGCCGCGAAAGAAGAGGATCTGGTAGTCGCGTGCGCTGCCCTCGACGCGGGAGGGCCCGGGATTCCGGAAGTTGACCTCGGCGTATTTGCCGTAGTCGAACGGGAAGAGCGAGCCGATCGATCCCCGCGTCGCGAAGACGAAGCGCTTCTTCGTCAGCGGCACGTAGAGGCGAAGCTCGGGCTGCACGCGGATGTCGCTCGCGTCGCCCTGGAGCGGACCGCCGGCCACCTGCACCTGGTTCGCGATGTAGATGCCCTTCCGCGTGTGGATGGGATCGTCCCGGAAATCCAGGTAAGCAAAGACGTCGAGATACGAGATGAACAGCGTGAGCGCGCTGGGTGTCTTGCCAATGTAGTCGAACGGGACGTTCACCTGCGCGCCGTACTGCGGGCTCACGTAGAGGTGGCCGAGGAACGTGCGCTCTACACCTATCGTGCCGCGCACCTCGTGATAGCCGAGCACGGCCTGGGTGGTGCTGCCGGGCAGGAGCACCGGATAAATGTTGTAGTCTGCACGTGTCAGCCCGGTGGTGCGGCTCTCGATGAAGGCGGGCTGGCGCAGCGTGAGGTTGATCTGCGACTGGGGGAGGAGCTGCTTCGGCGCCTGGATCTCGGGGAACCGCGTGGGATAAAGCACGACGCCCGGCTTCCAGCGCATGTCCAGGCGTCGCAGGCCGCCGAAGAAGTTCGAGCTCTGGAGGCCCACGAGGAGGTGTACGTCGGTCTTCAGCGAGTCGAACTCGAAGCCACCGCCCGCGAGGAATGCGCGGAGCTTCGACACCTCGCATGACACGGTGACCGGCGCGATGTGCGTCGTCTCGAGGTCCTTTGTGTCGAGCGCGATCTCGACCGACGCGAAGACGCCGAGGTCGAGCAGCGCCTGCCGCGCCTCGTCGACGTCGTCGCTCGAGTAGAGGTCGCCCTCCTTGATCACGAAGAGACGCCGCAGCTTGTCTTCGGGCAGCTCGCCGAGGCCCTTCCACGTGATGGTGCCGATGCGAACGACGGGCCCGGGAGTCACCGTGAACGTGATGCGCGCGGTCGCGGTCGCGAGATCGACCTCGACATGGCGCTCCACGCGAGCGCCGGCATGACCGCGCGACGTGAGGGCCTTCAGCGCGGCCTTGTCCGCTTCGCCGAGCTTGTCCTCGTCGAGGGGCGCGCCCTTGGGCAAGACGCCGGCTATCGCGTCCCGCAATTTCAGGCGTGCAGAGGCCTCGACGGGCTCGTCGCCGATGACCGCGGTCGACTCGACCGTGGTGAGCCGACCTTCGGCGACCTCGATGCTGACGCGTACCTTGTCGTCGTCGGGGACGACGCGCGCGACCCGCACCACGGCGTCGTAATAGCCGCGCGCGTGCATGTAACGCTCGATGCGCGAGAGGTCCCGCCGGAGCGCGTAGCGATCAAAGACTTCGTGGCCATAGGTGATGCCCAGGAACCGCGAGCTCTCGCGCGTCGTGATGTGGTCGAGGACGTCGTCGGTGTCGACCTCGCGAGCGCCCTCGACGGTGACGGCGGAGATCGCGCTCTGACCGGCCGGGACGCGATAGCATCCAGTGGATGCGGCGAGCAGCACGAGGCCGGCGATGAGCTGGATGAGCTGGACGAGCGAGGCGAGCGAGACGAGCGAGACGAGCGAGGCGAAGCGCGGGCTACGCGGGGCGACCGTTTGAGGTCTCTCGCCGCCGGTCACCGACATCGCGCGCACGATATCATCGCCACCGCCGGGATCATCGTGGCGTTCGGCCTCGGTGCCGCGGCGTGCGCGGCCGGCAACGTACCTGGCCCGAGCTACGTGCAGGTCCGCGCCGAGGACTACGTCCCCGTGCCGGTCACTCCGCAGCCGCCTCCCGTCGAGATCGTTCCGCTGCGCCCCGCCAATGCAAGCTTCAAGGCGCTGGTGTGGGCGGACGGCGGCTGGGCGTGGAGCGGCGATCGATACCGCTGGGTGGCGGGCGCGTGGGTCGCTCCGCCGGACGGCGCGAAGCGCGCGCGCTGGGTGGTCGTCCGTCGCGAGGTGGACGGGCAGCTCTTCTTTGCGCCTTCGAGCTGGCGCGATGCGACCGGCAAGCCGATGGACCCTCCGAAGCCGCTCGCGCGCGCGAGCATACGACCGGGCGGTCCGGCGGGGGCCGGCGACATCACCGCTCCAGGCGGGGTCCGTACCGACCTGGACGAGTAACCACATCGCTGATGTACTGATGAACGTGGGCGACGGGCCGCGCGAAGCAAAGAAGAGCGGGCTCCTCGAGCTCGACGATCCGACGAGTCACGGCGGCTCGGAGCCGCCGGGCGCCGAGTCGGGCGTGAATCCCCTTCCCATCCCGACGATCATCCCTCAGTACGATCCGTCGCAGTACGCCGAGGAGTCGGAGATCCGCGAGCGCATGCCGACGCTCACCGACGAGACCGCGCTCGAGCACGCGCGCCTGCAGTCGCTTCCGAGCAACATGCCGCCGCCACGGCGGCCGATGTCGACGGTGCCGGGCCCGCTGCTCGACGCGGGTCGCAATCCGCGCGACTCCTCGGTGGAGATCGATACGGGTGAAGAGGACCTCGAGAGCCTCGACGCGAGCGAGCAGGTCGCGATCTTGAGCTCGCGTCTGGCTCCGCTCACACGCGTCCCTTCGCTCGCGAGAGACATGGTGCAGCTCGGCAGCCTGCTCGAGGACCCCAAGACCGCTTACGTGCTCGGCTTCGTCGACGGCCTCTTGCCGCTCGAGACGATCATCGACGTGACCGGCTTGCCCGAGCTCGAGACGTTGCGCGTCCTCGACCGCATGGTGGCGCAGTCGATCGTGGTCTTCCACCGACGCTGACCATCGCCCACGTCGAGTCGATCAGCGCTTCGAGTCGAGCGCCGCGAGCAGGTCGGGTGTCACGTCGGCAAGCGAGCCGACGACCGCGTCGGCGATCGCAAAGCGCGAGTCATGGCCGGGGTGATCGAACGGCACTGCGATGCACGCCATGCGCGCGGCCTTCGCCGCGATCACGCCGGTGAGCGAGTCCTCGAGCACCAGGCACTCCACGGCGGATACGCCGAGCAGCGAGGCGGTGGTCAGGAAGATCCCGGGATGTGGCTTGCCCAGCGGCTCGGTCTCCGCGGATTGCACCACGTCGAAGGTGTCGGCGAGCCCGAGGCGCTCCAGCGTCGCGCGGATGATCACGCGCGGCGAGGAGGAGGCGAGGGCGAGCCGCCGCCCTCCTTCGCGAGCCACGGCGATGGCGTGAGCGACGCCGGCGAGGGCGCGTCCCTCGGCGAGCACCAGCGCCGCCACGCGCGCGATGAGCCGGGCCTCGACCTCGGCCGGCGAGCGCTTGTCCCACGGACGGCGCGCGTACCAGTACGCGATCACGTCGTCGGTGCGGAGACCCTTCGTGAGCGCGCAGTCCTCTTCGCCGAGGACCACGCCGACCTCACCGAAGATCTCGATCTCGGCCCGCACCCAGAGCGGCTCGGAGTCCACGAGCAGCCCGTCCATGTCGAAGATGACTGCGCTCACGCGAGCAGTCTCTCACTCCTTCGAATAGACGAGGCGACCCTTCTTCGGGTCCGTCATCGCGATGGTGCGCGCGTCGACCACCTCGATGCGCATGACGTTGATGCGGGCCTTGGCGAACTGCGCCGCGTGCTCGCCTTTCGGCGCGCCCGAGACCTTCGCCAGGACGTGGCCTGGACCGTCGGCCGCGAGCTCGACGGGCACCTCGACGTAGACGCTCTCCTGCTTGCCGTCGCTCTCGAACGAGGTCCACACGGTGTGGCCTGAGCCGTCCTTCGTGAAGCGGATCTTCTCCATTGCCGCCTGGGTGGCGATCTCCGACCAGCACGCCTTCGCCATCGCGGCGTCGTCATTGCTGCTCTTCGCGCAGCGCTCGCGGAGCGGCGCGGCCACGTCGGAGGCGGCGAGCACGAACGTCCACGTCCCTGCGAGGTCGGACGCGGGCTGTGACGAAGAAAATGCTCCGCGCCGCTCAGTCGGTGCCCGCGTCGGCGATCTTCTTCGGCCCGATGAACACGCGTGTGTAGGAGATGACGTCGCCGGGCTCGGCCTTTTGCTGGCCGGTCAGCATCATGCCGAGATAATCGACCGGGAACGCGACCTGCTCGCAGTCGGGTGAGGTGACCGTCACCTTCAGCGGCACGCCGGTGTCGACGTCGGTGAAGACCGCCGAAAAACTCTCGTTCTTCATGGCCGACGTGGCGCTCTTGTCGGGCAGCGAGCTCTTGAAATACGTGACCTTCGAGGTACCGGGGGGATCGAGGACGAGCGTCGCGCCTTGCTCGCTGGTGCACGGCGCGAGCGGATAGATGCGCACCGCGAGGAGACCCTTCGCGGCATCGCGCGCCGGCAGCAGGCTCTGCAGGAACGTGGCGGTGCTTGTCGCGAGAAGCGACGTGTCACCGCGATCGAGGAGATCCGTCTTCACGATCCACTCTTGCTCGTCGAGCTTGAGGTGATCGGGCGCGGTCACCGTCATGGAGTATGGAACGTTCTTCGGCATCGCGATGACGTAGGTGCCGTCGTCTGCGGTGGTCGCGGTCTGGCCGGCGACGGTCACGACGGCGGACGCTATGCCGGTCTTGCCGAGGGCGTCGATGATGCGTCCCTTCTGCGCCGGGCCGGTGACCGTTGCCGCTTCGGCCGCAGACTCCGCGGGCGCGTCGGCGGTGCCGCCGTCGACGCCGGTGCCGGGGGTCGCGGGCGGGTCGTTGTTCGTGCTGCTGCTACAGGCGACGGCGGCGCCGAGGGCAGCCGCAGCGACGAGACCAGAAGCGAAGAGAGCGGCGAAGAGCTCGCGAACGCGCATTCGAAGAACGGTATCACGGTCGACATGCGAGGCTCGCGGAGGAGCAAGCCATCATGACGACCATTCCTCTCCTCTGTCTCCCGATCGGCTTCGCGCTGGTCTTCGTGCCGAAGATCCCGCTCTCCATGGCGATGGCGAAGCAGCCCGAGGGCTACGACAACAAGAACCCCCGCGATCAGCAGGCGCGGCTCAGGGGCTGGGGACGCCGCGCCGCCTCGGCGCATGCCAACAGCTTCGAATCGTTCCCGGCCTTCGCGGCGGGGGTTCTCGCGACGCAGGTGAGCGGCGCGAGCCCGCACTGGGCGGCCATCTTCGCGATCTCGTACTGCGTCGCGCGCACGCTCTACGTCGTCGCGTATCTCGCTGATGTTGCGCCGCTGCGGTCGCTCGTGTGGACCGTCAGCTTCGCGTGCTCGGTCGCGCTGATGGTGCTGCCGATCGTCGGCTGAGGATCAGTCGGCGTCGACCTTGCGACCGGGCACCGGCGTCTTCGTGAGGAGCGCGACGGCGCGCGCCCTGGGAAGGCCGGCGTCGTCGGGACGCATGACGGCGATCACGAGATCGAAGACGAGGCCCCACGTGACGTTGTCGTCTGCAGCCGCGAACCAGGTCGGCGCGTCGCAGGCGAGAACGCGTTTCCGGATCCCTTCCGAGCCGCGGGTGAGATCGGGACCGGCCATGCCGTGCGTGAACCGCTCGGCCGTCGCGCCCGACGCAGGCCACGTCGCGATGGCGCTATCCTTCGCGATATAGCCGACCGTGCTGCAACCGTCGGGCCTCGCGTCGAGGACGAAGACGATGTCGGCGCTCGAGCGATCGCGAAGTGGCGTGTGCACCTCCACCGCCTTCGCCTTCCTCGAGAGGAGCGCGGCGAAGACCGCGGCGACCTTCGGCAGCTTCGCGTCGCGTGCGGCGTTGAGCACGAGCGTCTCGCCCTCGACGGTCTTGCCGGCGAGCGCGCCTGCGATGCGCCCTTTCGCATCGGAGGCGAGGTCGACGCGCTCGCCGGCAACGAACGCGGCCGTGTCGTCGACCGCGAGCTGTGGCTTGCCCGTCGCCGTGGCAACAGGTGTTGCGGCCGGTGCGGTCGTCGCCGCGGGCGCGGTCGTGGCGCTCCCGGTCGTGGACGAAACCGAAGGCTTTGGCTCGTCCTTGTCGCAACCGGCGGCGAGGGCGGCAAAGGCGAGGGCGGCAAAGGCGAAGACGGCGAAGGCGGCGGAGGTCCCCGGGGCACCAGCGTTGCGTCGAAAGCCCATGGCGGCGCAGCATACCGCAATCGCCCGCGTGGCCTCGGGCGAGGGAACTGCGGTACGCTCCTCGTCGACATGTCTCAGCCCCAGGCCGACGAGCCCGAGCTGTCACCGGAGGAGTCCTTCGGTGGACAGGTGGTCGGGGGAAAGTACAAGGTCGGCCACGTCATCGGATCGGGCGGCATGGGCACGGTCTGGCTCGGGCACCACGAGCTTCTCGGCACCCGCGTCGCCATCAAGTTCATCCGACCGCAGTTCGCGGAGCGCGCCGATGCGCGACGTCGCTTCGAGATCGAGGCGCGCGCCGCCGCGAGCGTCGACTCGAAGCACGCCGTGAAGGTCTACGACTACGGCGTCACCGATGCCGGGCTCCCCTACATCGTGATGGAGTACCTGGAGGGCGAGTCGCTCTCCGAGGCGCTCATCCGTCGCGGGCCGTTCCCGGCCGACGAGTCCGCCAAGGTGATTCGCCAGGCCGCGCGCGCGCTCGCGAAGGCCCACGCCGCGAACATCGTTCATCGCGATCTGAAGCCGGACAACATCTTCCTCGCCACCAACGTCGAGCCGGACGAGACCGACGGCCTCCCTTACGTGGTGAAGCTCGTCGACTTCGGCATCGCCAAGATGCTCGATGTCGAGCGCGTGGGAGCCAAGGGCCTGAAGGGACCGACGCAGGACGGCTCGGTCATCGGCACGCCAAATTTCATGAGCCCCGAGCAGCTCACCATCGGCGGTACACCTAGCCCGCTCACCGACATCTGGTCGCTGGGTGCGTGCACCTATGCGGCGTTCACCGCGCGCATCCCCTTCGAGGGCGAGGTGCTCGGCGACATCGTCCTCAAGGTCTGCGTGGAGCCGCTCCCGTCGCCGCGGAAATGGAATCCGGACGCGCCGGAAGGCCTCGACGCGTGGTTCCACCGCGCTTGTCATCGCGAGCCGGCGAAGCGCTTCCAGACCGTCGAGGAGATGAGCGAGTCGCTGGCGAAGGTCTGCGGCCTGGGCGCGGTCAAGGTCGCGACGAAGTCCGAAGATCGCGTGCAGTATGCAATGAAAGCGGCGGACCCGTCGGCGATCGACGACCTCCCCGACGAGATGCCGAGCCCCGGGATGAACGCCAAGACCGCGCTCCTCGCCGGGATCATCGTGGGCGTCTGCTTGATGGTGGGACTGGTCGGGTTCCTCGCGTGGCGCGAGAGGCAGGCCGCGGACGACGCGGAGAAACAGGCCCCGGCGCTGGTGGCTCCCGCGCCGAACGCGCCGAACGCGCCGAAGTCAGCTCCGCGCTGATGCGGAATCAGCGACCGCGCACGGCGTCGTAGGAGCGCGCTTCGGGCGTGTCGGTCTCCGTCGGGAGACCCGCGCGCGACCATCCCGGCTCGGTGAGCTCGCCGAAGGAGCCGCGCGCGCCGTCCCAGCCGGCCCGCTGATCGAGGACGCGCGTGAAGCCGGCGAGGGCGAGCTCCCTCGCGGCACGCGCGCTGCGTCCGCCCATCTTGCAACCGACGATGATCGGCGCGTCCTTCGCGAAGGCGCGCTCCACGACGGCGACGAACTCCGGGTTGGGCGCGAGCCCGGCCGCCGCCGTGATCATCAGCGGCACGTTGAAGGCGCCGGCGGGATGACCCGCGGCGAACTCTTCCTCCGTGCGGACGTCGACGTAGGCGTGAGCCTCGTCGGTCATCTTCGCGTACGCCTCGGCGGGAGAGATACGAGAGCCGTCGCGCTCGGTCATGCCAGCGACCGTAGAGCAAGGGCTACGGTCGCGCAAATCACGAGCCGCGCACGAGCCATCCGGCGAGCGTGTCTGCGCCGTTCGCCCGCATCGCGTAGCGCCTGCATTTCGCGATGCGCCATGCCTGGTCGTCGTTTCTGCGAGGGAGCGCGCTGAACGTGCTGCGCGCCGCATAGCCCAGCCAGCGCGCCTCCCAGTACGCGTTGTAGCCGGCGGCGCAGTGCAGCTCGTCGGCGTCTCCGAGCCACTCTGCGATCGGGAAGAGCGCGCTCGCTTCGTGCAGATCGAACGTCACCACCAGGTCGCCGGCCTTCGATGCTGGGACGAGCCCGCGCTGCTCGCCGGGCAGCCCGGCGTGCACCACTGCCACGAGCCGCTGCTCGGCAGGCATGGCGAGGCGGGCTCGCAGCGCGCCACGTGGCCGGAATTCGTCGGGATTGACCATCACGACCGGATCGACCGAATGCGTGACGGCGCCGGAGGCGATCGGCTCGATCGAGATGATACGTGCATACTGCATTGGATCGAAGACCGCGCCCGGCGGGCCCGCGAGCCATGCCGCCGGCATCGAGCGGAGCAGCAGCCACGCCTCGCAGCCCGCGAGGGGCAAGATGTGGCGGAGCGGCGCCCAGAACATGTCCACCACGAGCACGTCGGGCGAGAAGGCCGCGAGCCTCGCCGCGAGCTCCGTCACGCGCGCCTTCTCGGGTGTGGCGAGGTCCGCGGCGCTGATGGGGACGTGCTCCCAGGACCGAGTGGAAACTGCCGGAAACGCGGACGCGGCGTCGCCGGGCGACGGACCAAACATCCAATATGCGCCAGAAAAACCAGCACGAGCGAGGGCACCGCCGATGGCGATGCCGCGCGCGCGGTGGCCGGCGCCGTGGGTCCCTGCGGTGAAGAACGCGATGCGCACACGCAGCCAGATTAGCCGTTCTTTGGTACGTTCGAAGGATGCATCGTCGATGAAAGCTGCTCACGTTCGGCGCGGCTCTGCCGACGATGGCGCTCCTCGGTCACGGCTGCCGAACGGCGACGCAGGTGACCGTCGACGTCGGCACCAACGTGGTCTGCGCCGACATGCGTGGCGTCGACATCGTGATCGCGGGAGATCCGCACGAGGCCGAGCACCGCGCTGCGTTAGACGCCCCGGGAACGCGCTTCGCGACCACCACCACGAGCGACTGTACGGAGGGCGCGCCGCCGCGCCGGGTGGGAACGCTCGCGTTGACCCCCAGCGGCGGTGGCGGCGCGGTGGTGCTCGTCGCGGCCTTCGGCAACACGCGCGTCGCGGACTGCGTCGCTCCGAATTTCGGGCCCGGGTGCATCGTCGCGCGACGCCGCTTCGGCTTCGTCGATCACATGGCCGTCACGCTGCCGATCGTGCTCGACGCCATCTGCGCGGGCGTGCCTTGCAACGAGAGCAGCACCTGCGTGGGAAAGAAGTGCGTCGACTCGACCGTCGATTGCTCGAGCGGAACCTGCGCTGAGCCCGGGCAGCGCAGCGCTGACGGCGGGCTCGTCGAGGTGGACGCCGTCTCGCCGCTCGACTCCAGCGGCGGCACCGACGCAAGCGACGCGTCCGTGGTCGACGGCAGTGACGGCGCGGTCGGCGACGGCGCGATCTCGGACGGAGCGGTCGACGCGAGCGAAGGCGGCGTCGTCGACGCCGGCGGCGGCGGCTCGTGTCCCTTCAACACGACGTGCAGCGGGGCCGGCGGCTGCTTCGGCAGGGCTACGTTGGGGAGCTCGGCGAACGCGTGCTGCTACGAGATTTCCTCGATGCTGACGTGCAAGGCGCTCGGGAGCTGCGCGGCGATCTCCGGCTGCTGTCGCAGCGCGGACGACTGCTCGAACGGCGACGTCTGCTGCGCGAGCACTACGATGCCCATGGCGTCGACGGTCATCGTGTGCAAGCCGCGCGGCGCCTGCACGGCGGGCGGAGGCACGAGCGTGTGCGCGACGCCGGGACCCAGCGGCTGCGGCGCGATGCACACGTGCATCGGCTCGGTCTACAGCACGCAACCCGACTACTACGGCTGCTCCTGATCCGAAAAATCAGCGCGCGGTCTTCGCCGGCGTCTTCGCCGGCGGACCTCGGTACAAGTAGCGCCGGTCGCTTGCCGCTGCGCCGGTGATCCCCGACGCGCGCGCATGCGCTGCGTCGATCTCGGTGCGCCTCGGGGACAGGGTGCACGCCGGATCCGTCGCCGCCGCGTCTCCGGTGAGCGCGAACGCCTGGCAGCGGCAACCGCCGAAGTCGATCGTGCGCGTGTCGCAGCTACGACACGGCTCCTGCATCCATTCCTCCCCGCGGTACGCGAGCAATGCGGGCGAGGTCTCCCAGATCTCCTTCAGCGGCCTGCCGCGCACGTCATCGAAGGTCAACGACGTGATGCTCGTCGCTGCATGACACGGCACCACGCGTCCGTCGGGGACGATCTGCACAAAGCGCCGGGCCCAGCCATCCATGCATGCCTTCGGCGTGGTGCCGAAGTAGTCGGGCTTCACGAAGAGCACGTCCATGGTGCCGCGCAGGCGATCGCGATGCGGGGCCGCTTTTTCCGCGGCGCGCTCGATCTGATCACGCGTGGGCAGGAGCATGTCGCGGTTCGAGAGCGCCCAGCTCACGTACTGCGTGTTGGCGAGCTCGAGCCGATCCGCGCCGACCTCTTCGGCGAGCGCCACGAGCTCGTCGATCTCGGCGAGATTCGCCCGATGCAGGACCACGTTCATGGTGAGCGGCAGGCCGAGGGCCTTCACCCACCGCATCACCTCGAGCTTTTTGGCGTGACCCACGTAGCCCGCGATCTCGTCGCCGAGCTCAGGCTTGCTGCTCTGGATGCTCACCTGCACGTGATCGATGCCGGCCTCGGCGAGGCGCTCGAGGCGCTCGCGCGCCAGCGGGATGCCGCTGGTCACCAGGTTCGTGTACAGGCCAACCGCGCGAGCCCGAGCCACGAGCAGCTCGAGGTCCTTTCGCGCGAGCGGCTCGCCCCCGGTGAGATGCAGCTGCATCACCCCGAGCTCCTCGGCCTCGCCGAAGACGCGGCACCACTCCTCGGTCGAGAGCTCGTCCTTGTTCTCGGAGTAGTCGACGGGGTTGGAGCAATACGGACACCGCAGCGGGCAGCGATACGTGAGCTCGGCGATCAGCGTGTACGGGCGCGGGGTGGTCGGCGGCGTCGACGGCGCAGTCATCCGAGCTCCAGGAGCCCCTTGTCGCGGAGCATGCTCACGAAGGCCACCACGTCCGCTTCGATGATCGTACGCGGAGCTCCGTCGTGGGCCTTCGCGAGCTCGTCCACGATGACGGCAATCGAGCGCGAGCCGTCGCACTTGCGTGCGATCTCCGCAGCAGCGTCGTTCAGCTCGAGGCCGCGCTCGGGGTAGATGATCATGAGCTTGTCGGCATGACGATCGTGCTTGAGCCGCGCCTTCTTGGCCAGCTTCGGTACGAACGCAGCTTCGATCGCGACGGTCATTGCTATCGCCGTCGCCTCAGCCGCCCGTGAGCGGATGCGCCGCGCTCACCGCATCGAGCAGCGCCCACAGGATCTGCGTCTTCGTGATCAGCGCGTCGATGCAGCGCTCCTGCAACGCGCGCGTGGGCGCATTCGCCAGCACGTAATCGACGGCCTCGCGCGAGTCCTGCTTCGCGCGCGTCACGCGTCCGCGGAAGTACGCCAGCGTCTCGGCCTCGACCCACGGATAGTGCGTCTCCCACGCTGCGATGCGCCGCGCCATGATGTCCGGCGAGAAGAACTCGGTCAGCGATGACGCGACCGCCTCGACGAGCGGTCGTTCGCGCACGAGCGTGACGTAGGCATCGCAGGCGAAGCGCACGCCCGGCAATACGCCGCGGAGGCTCTTCACCTCCTCGACGTCGAGGCCGACGCCGTGCGCGAGACGGAGCCACTGCGCGATGCCACCTTCACCCTCGACCTTGCCGTCGTGATCGAAGATGCGGTGGATCCACACGCGACGGAACGCCGGATCCTCGGACTTCGAGAGCACGATGGCGTCTTTGATGGGGATGCGGGTCTGGTAGTAAAAGCGGTTGCTCACCCACGCCTGGATCTGCTCGCGCGAGAGCTGGCCGGCATGCATGGCGATGTGGAACGGATGCCGGTCGTGGTAGCGCTTCTCGCCCTCGGCCTTGAGGCGCGCGATGAACGCATCGGCGTCGAGCCGCTCGTCCGGCGCGTCGGGCGTCATGTCGCGATCTCCATGCCGTCGAAGGCGATCTCCCAGCCGACGCCGACGACGGCGCGCCGCTCCTCGGTGTCCGCGAGGATGGGATTCGTGTTGTTCACGTGCGTGTAGATCTTCCGCGTGTCGCGCAGGGACGCGATGGCGGCCATCACTTCGAGGCTGCCGCGCTCGCCGCTGATCGGCATGTGCGCCATGTCCTTCGCCACCGCCTTCGACAGACCGAGGCGAACGAGCTCGTCCTCGCGGTAGAACGTGCCGTCGAAGAGGACGGCGGCATGACCGGCGAGGTCGACGCCGTCGAGGCTCGCACATGCTGATGCATACGCGATCGCGCCAGCGCCAGCGCCAGCGCCAGCGCCGTGCGCGTTGCGCAGGGACAGGCCGACGTTGTCCTCGGGGCTCTCCGCGGCGTGACCGACGAGATGGACGGGCAGCTTGCCGGGAGCCGCGAACGCGCGAACGCGAATGCCGAGCGGCTCTCCGGCGGCATCCGCGAGATCGACCTCCTGACCGATGGCCAGCGCGCGGAAGACCACCTGACCCTCGAAGCGCTTCAGCGTGCGAATGAGCACGCTCGCCTCGAGCCCCTTCCACACCGGAGGCGTGGCGTAGATGGCAAGCGGCTGCGACTCGCGGAGCGAGAAGAGACCGAGCACGTGATCCATGTCGCCGTTGGTCAAGACCACCGCGCCGATCGGCGTGTGACGCGGCGCCCTCGGCCAGAGCGCGGGCGTCGCCTTGATTTGCGCGAGGATGTCGGGCGACGCATTGACGAGCGCGAAGCGATCGCCGTTCGACGTGAACGCCACCGAGTCCTGCGTGCGACCGAGGAGATCGCCTCGCCCCTGGCGTACGCCCACGCAGTTCGGGCACCCGCAGTTCCACTGCGGGAAGCCGCCTCCCGCCGCCGAGCCGATCACGATCGCGCGCATCGGCCGTGATGGTAGCCGTCGTGCCGGGGGAAAACTTTCCGGAGACAAGGCGGATCGTTCGCGATCCACCTTGGACGTGCGCACCGGTAAAAACTCCGACAATGGATCAGGTCCAGGTCAGGGCCCACAATGGACCACATGTTGCGACACGGCCGGCACCCGATGATGCGCTCCGTCCTTCTCCCGCTCGGACCCCGGAGACGAGGGCGCGACCGCCGACGACGCGACCGGCGAGGAGGCCTACACCACCGAAGGCACCTGCGACCGCCTCCCTCGTGTGAAGAACCTGAAGACGCCGCCCGGCGTTTGCGTTGGCCTCGTGTCGACTGGCTTTACCTTCGCGCGCGGCATCGCGCAGCTCGACAACGGTGACCTCGTCGTCGCCGAGATGGGCGGCTGGGCGAAGGACCGCGGCGGCGTGTGTCCCGCACGAGGAGCTCAACGTCATCACGGAGGGCGCCCACTACGGCTGGCCCTACTGCATCGACAAAGGCACGCCCAACCCCGAGTATCGAGGTCGTGTAGACTGCACGCATTACAAGAAGCCGGCGCTGCTGTTGCCCGGACACGTCGCGCCGCTCGGCATGGCGTTCTACACCGGCAGCATGTTCCCGGCGGCGTACCAGAACCAGCTGATCGTCACGTTCCACGGCTATCGCGACTACGGCCACCGCCTCATGCTCGTGCCCGTCGACGCGCAGGGCGTTCCGGGCGCCGGCGAGCCGATGGACATCATCCGTGGCTGGGAGAAGAGCGCCGACGGCAAGGATCCCCGAGGGCGCTCCCGTCGACGTGCTGGTCGCGAAGGACGGCTCTCTCTTCGTCACCGAGGACAAGAACGGCGACGTGCTCCGCGTGTCCTTCGACGCGCATCTCGGCAACGGCGCACCGATGAAGCCGCTCCCGCCGCAGCGCCCCATCGTCAGCGCCGATGAAAAAGCCCGCTGCGACGCGCTGGAGGTCCGCACCGATGCGTTCTCCCGCGTCCAGCGCGGCCGGCGACGCAAACAGCGAGCTCGTCCTCGTCTGAAGGGCCAGGGCTTCCCGCAAATGCCCGCCGGAGGCGTCAGCCCCGAGCAGCTCCAGGAAGTGCAGAGCTGGGTCCACGACGGCGCGCTCTTGCCGCACTGACCTCGCTTTCCGCTCTGGACACCCCCACCCTATATGCAACACTCCGGGAAGCCGCCATGAAGACCTGGAACCAGCCGCAAGCGACCGAGATCAAGATGGATGCGGAGATCTCTTCCTACCAAGACGACAGCTATGATCCGCACAAGGATGGCCCGCTCTTCGCGCAAAACGAGGCCGCCGAGACCGACCGCGCCAGCGTCATCCCGCGCGCCTGAGTCGACTCGCACGAGCTTGCGCCGCGTTCGCTTCCGCCGCGTTCGCTTCCGCCGCGCTCGGGTCGTGTGCCGCGCCGACTGCCCGCGTGGTACGAGGCAACGCGCCGGCACCTGCGAGCACGCCGTCACCTGAAACGAGCGCCGTCCCGGCGAGCACGTCCGCCCGTGCGGTGATCGCCGGGCCCGAGGCGAGCGCGATCACGTTCGCGCGCATGGCGAAGTATCCCGAGCCGGGATGGCACGTGCCGCGCCTCGTGCAGCACTCCCCCGACGGCAAGCTCGTCACGTTCCTCGCCAGCGAGCAGGGCGACGAGACGATGTCGCTCTTCGCGCTCGACGTGCAGGCAGGCACCGTCGACGTCATCCTGCGCGACGCGGACCTAGCTCACCCGAAGGCCGCGGGCAGCGAGGCGGGCCAGGCCTTCTCGCGCGACGAGGAGCTGCGTCGGGAGCGTCAGCGCGATCGCAACGAAGGCGTCACGCAGTATACGTGGGCGACGCACGCTCCGGTGCTGGTCGTTCCGCATCGCGGGGACGTGTTCGTTCGCGACGGCCGCCCCGGAAAAGACGGGACCGTCCGCGCCCTCACTGCCACGCCCGAGCCCGAGCTCGACGCCAAGGCGTGCGCCACGGGCGACCGCGTCGCCTTCGTGCGCAACGGCGAGCTCGTCGTCGTCGATACCGCGACGGGCAAGGAGCTCTTCGCGACGAAGAGCGCCGGCGAGGGCGTGACGCACGGCCTCTCCGACTTCAACGGCCAAGAGGAGCTCGACGAGCCGAGCGGGCACTTCTGGTCGCCGCGGTGCGATCGCATCGCGTACCTCGAGGTCGACGAGCGACCGGTCTCGACGGTGCCGGTGCTCGGCTACCGCGCCGGCGCTGCCGAGCTGATGATGCAGCGCTATCCACGTTCGGGCCAGAAGAACCCCGTCGTCCGCGCCGGCGTCGTCGATCTCGCGACGAAGAAGACCACCTGGTTGAAGATGCCGGACGCCGCCGAGCGGTACCTCGGGCGCTTCGTGTGGAAGGTCGACGGTACCGCGCTCTTCGTACAGACGCTGACGCGCGATCAGAAGCACCTGTCGCTGCTGCGCGTCGATCCCAGGAGCGGCGCGACCACCGAGCTCGTGACCGAGTCATCGGCGGCGTGGGAGTCGTTCTCGCCGATGCGGCTGCTCGAGAAGAGCGACGCTTTCCTCTTCACGTCCACGAAGACCGGGCACACCCATCTCGAGCTGCGCAGCGCCCGTGACGGCTCGCTCACCAAGACGCTCACCGAGGGCGCGTGGGACGTCGAGTCGATCGCGGGGCTCGACGAGGTGCGCGGCCGCGCGCTCGTGACCGGAACGCGCGAAGGACCGCTCGAGAGGCACCTCTATGCGGTCCCGCTCGCGAGCGGCGAAGCCACCCGGCTAACGTCGGAGCACGGTGTCCATGACGTCCACGTCGCCGAGTCCGGGAAGCTCTGGGTCGACGTCCACTCCGCCGCAGATCGACCGCCGCGCGCTATCGTGATGGACGAGCACGACGTCAAGGTCGCGCAGCTACCGGCGCACTCCGAGGACGACCTCACCAGCCTCGGCATCCGCGCACCGAAGCTGGTCACCGTGCAAAGCGCAACAGGCGAGACGCTGCACGGCGCGCTGCTGGCGCCGGTCGCCGCGAGCGCCAGGCACCCCGCGATCGTGATGGTGTACGGCGGGCCGGGGGCGCAGCTCGTGCTCGATCGCTGGTCGCCGCGGCTCCTCTGGCAGCACCTGGCCGACCGCGGCTTCGTGGTCTTTCAACTCGACAACCGCGGCAGCGGCGGTCGCGGGCCGGCGTTCTCGCAGCTCGTTCATCGACGGCTGGGGAAGCTCGAGCTCGAGGACCAGCTCGCCGGCGCGAGGTACCTGGCGACACTTCCGTTCGTCGATGCGTCGCGCATCGGCATTTACGGCCACAGCTACGGCGGCTTCCTCGCATCGCTCGCGATGCTCGACGGCGGTGGCGCATTCAAGGCCGGGATCGCCGGCTCTCCGGTCACCGACTGGCGGCTCTACGACACGGCTTACACCGAACGCTACATGGAGACGCCTGCGCAGAACCCCGAGGGCTACGCGGCGGCGGACGTCTCGAAGAAGGCGTCGTCGCTCGCGGGGCGGCTGCTGCTCATGCACGCGCAGATGGACGAGAACGTGCACTACGAGAACACCGCGCAGCTCGTCGACGCGCTCGTCGCCGCGGGCAAGCACTTCGATCTGCTGGTGCTCCCCGGTGAGCGTCACGGGCAGCGAAACCCGAGCACCCGCGCTTACGTCTCGCGGCGGGTCACCGAGTTCTTCGCCGAGAATCTGTAGCCTCGGTGACGCGTCAGCGACACGAGGTCGGCTCGGCCATGGCGCGCTCAGCGGCGCGGCGGACCGGCATGCGGACGTCCTTTCCGCGCAGGGGCGCGAGACGCGTCTCCAGGTCCGGCGGATGGAGCGCGCCGAGCGCTTCGATGGCGGCGATGCCGATGCGGTCGTCGGCCTCGTCGACCGGCGCGCGCGCGAGATAGGCGAGCTTGGTCAGGCGATCGGCTGCATTCTGCACGCACATGGCGCCGAGCGTCCGCGCCGCGATGGCCCGGACCTCGGGATCCTCCTTCGTGTCGTCGAGCCGCTCGCGCACGAGCGGCGCCTGCGTCGTCGCCCGCTGCTTGCCGAGCGCGGCGATCGAGGTCACGCGCACCTTGGCGCTCGGATCGGCGAGGCCCGCAGCGAGCGCGTTGGTCGCGGCCGCGTCCTGGGAGAGCGCGCCCAGCGCATCGGCGGCGGCCATGCGCACGAACGTCCACTCGTCCTTCGCGAGCGCCTGCGCTGCCACCGGAACGCCCGAGCCGAGGCCCGACGCGGCCATCGCCTTCAGCGCCGCTTCACGCACGCGGGGCTCGGGATCGGCGGCGGCGGCCATGAGCGTCGAGGCGAGAGGGGCGATGCCCGCAGACAGCTCCACCGCGCGGGCGCGCACCGCCGCGTCGGGATCGCGACGCGCCAGCTCCGCGAGGCGCGAGAGCTCGCCCGACGTCGCATCCTGAGCGCGCGCGAGATGCGCGAGCGGCTGCGCGAGGAGATACCGCGTCGGCATGTCGGGTGAGCCACGCAGCAGATCCGCGATCGCCACGTCCGCCTCGGGACGCAGCTCGGGCAGCTTCGCGCCGATCGCCCGCAGCAGGTCGAGCCGCGCCGCG
Organism: Polyangiaceae bacterium; assembly: GCA_043747665.1. Classification (GTDB taxonomy): domain Bacteria; phylum Myxococcota_A; class Polyangia; order Polyangiales; family Polyangiaceae; genus Labilithrix. Next base: position 31,964 of record JAYTOQ010000795.1, read on the forward strand.
GTCGGCATCTCGCGCTTCGCGAGGAGACCGAGCAGCTTGTCGCGCGTCGCTCCGGCCGACGCGCGCGCAAACGCTCCCCGCACCGCACGACGCGTCTCGGTCGTGCCCTTTCCCATCTGCTCGGCAAGCGGCTCGATGGCGAGACTGGCCGCCACCGTCGCGAGGAGCGGTGCGGCGGCGGCACGTCGTGCCTCGTCGTCACCTCGGACTGCGAGCACCAGCGCTTCGCCCGCGGCCTTTCCGCAACGCTCGATGCGACCGAGCGCGCGCCTCCGCACCTCGGTATCGCGATCGGCGAGCGCGCGCGTCAAGAGGTCGGCCGCCGGACCTCCGCACGTGCCCGCGCTCGACGCGACATCGACAGCGAGCGCATGCCCGCGCGCGTCGAGCGACGGATACGCCGCGACCACCGCAGCGAGGCCGGCGTCCCCCGCGCGTCGCAGGAGCGCGGCAGCCTCCTCACCGCGCGCTGACGCGAGCGCCTTCGCGACGTCGTCGAGCTTCGCCCCCTCGACGTCGAACTTGGTGACGGCGGCGATCTCCGCGATCGACACGACAGGCGGCGTCGCGTTGTGCACGTACGCCTCGTCGAGGACAACGGCGACACACGACGTGCGGATCGGTTCGGGGAATGGAACGTCGTAGGCCTGTCCCGGCTTGGTCCAGGCGTCCTCCGGCATCGTGACGAGGAACATCCGCTCGTCGGTCGCGACGAAGAAGGTCCGCGGCGCCGCGCCCTCGGGCTTGGGCCTCGAAGGCGCGATGGTGACGACGAGCGAGTGGATCGGCAGATCGGAGGGCGCACGCATGGTCGCGAACTCGCCGTGACCGTCGCCGGCGGTGCGCGCCTCGCTCCACACCGTGTCGATCGCTCCGTCGGTCAGGGCAGGCGCGTTCGGGGAGCTGCCACCGGTCGCGACGAGCACGCGCGCGAGCGGCGCCGCCGGGTTCGTGCGCGCCTGCGCGATCACGTGTTGCGCGCCCTCGCGTGCCTTCTTGTCGATGCGCGGCAGCGTGGCACCGACGAGCTGCATGCGCTTCGCGTCGACGCCCTGCGCTCCGAGCGGCGTCACGGCCTGGCCGCAGATCCGCGTGTCCTCGCGGGTCTCGGCGACGATGACGAACTTGCTCTGCCCCTCGCGCTCCTTCACGAGGACGAGCTGGCCGCTGCGGTCACCCTCCTCGCCTTGCGTGTATCCGGTGAGCCCCGCGAAGATCGGCGCGTCGCTCTGCCCGGAGATCACGGCCTCGAACGCGAGATCCAAGCGCTGCACGTCGGGCACGCGAACGCGCGCCACGCTGCGACCTTCGCCGACAGGGATGATCTCGATGGCGGAGGCGGCGCTGTCGATGCGCGACCTCTCGATGGTGATCGGGATCTCCTTTGAATGTCCGCCGCGGACGATGCGGATGACGCCGGCGCCGGCGTCGATCGCGACGTCGACCGCGTCGAGGCCGCCGCCGGCGGGCACGACCACGCGCCGCGCGCCATCGGCCCGAGCGAGCCCGGGGGAGGCCGCGAGACCTGCCATGACCAAAAGAGCGAGGACGATCCGCAGCGCGATCCGACGAGACATGCCAACACCTCGATATCGTTAGCGGCGGTGCTCGTCCAGCCGCCGTTTGTTTGCCCGTGACTGCGTGACCGTGTCACACGATGTCGGATGCGGCGCTCGTGGATGGCGTTGGGAGTCGGTGCCCCTCTCGTGGTGGCGCTTGCCTTCGCGTCGTTCTCGCGATCGTCGGTTCATGCCGAAGGCGTGCACGATCTGCCCTCGATCTCGAAGCTCGTCGGGGTGTCGGGATCGGCGGCTTCCGCGCCGCCGCACGCCACGCTGGCCGGCCTCGAGCTGGCCAAGCTCACCGTCGGCGATACGGCGGCGACCGCGCCGCTGCCCGAGAAGCGCGTCGCCCATCTCACCATCGATCCGGCGCTGCAGCGCGCTGCCGATGCGGTGATGAGCATGCACCACGTCCCCGAGGCCTCGGTGGTGCTCATGGACGTGCAGACGGGGAAGATCCTCGTCTACGCCAGCCACGTCGAGAAGGGGCCGCAGCGCGATCTCTGCATCGAGGCGACGGCGCCTGCCGCGAGCGTCTTCAAGATCGTCACAGCGTCGGCGCTCGTCGAGCAGGCCGGCGCCACGGCGGACCAGCGCGAGTGCTACTCGGGCGGAGAGCAGCGCATCGTCGAGAAGGACCTCGTCCCGGACCCGAAGCGCGATCGATGGTGCACGACGCTTGCCGGCGCGATGGGCCGCAGCCTCAACACCGTGTTCGCGCGGCTCGCGCTGCACCACCTCAAGCCGGCAGGCCTCGAGGCCCAGGCCAAGGCACTCGGCTTCGGCAGCGGGGCACGGGGGGAAGGCATCCCGTTCGACGTGCCCGTGCAGCCGAGCGCCGAGCACTTCCCCGAAGACTCGCTGGGCTTCGCACGCACAGCCGCGGGCTTCTGGAACACCACGCTCTCGCCGCTCCATGCCGCATGGCTGAGCGCGACGATGGCGCGTGGTGGTGAGCCGGTCCGTCCCGTGCTCGTCGCCGACGTCGCAGAGGAGAACGGCAAGGTGGTGTGGACGGCGTCGACGAGCCTCGCGCAGAAGCGCGTCATCAAAGAGAAGACCGCGGAGGCGGTGACCTCGATGATGGAGTCGACGGTCACCGACGGTACGTCGTACCGCGCGTTCCACGATCCGAAGGGCGCGGCGTTCCTGCCCGGTATCGGCGTCGCGGGCAAGACCGGCACGCTCACCGATGCGACCAACCAACGCTTCTACACGTGGTTCACCGGCTTCGCGCCCAGCCACCCCATCGTCATCGCGGATGGTGATGCGCCGGCCAACGCGCCGCCGAGGCAGGTCGCGATCGGCGTCCTCGTCGTCAACAGCCCCACGTGGTCGATCAAGGCAAACCTGCTCGCGCGCGAGGTGCTGCGTGCCTACTTCGCGCAGCAGAAGGTGCCGAACGTGACGAGCCCGCAGCTCCACACCGCGCCGACGAAGGACAAGGACGGGGGCGCGGACGACGACGACACGCAGCGCGGGCCGCCTCAGCGCGGTGTCTCGACGACGCCCGGCACGAAGCACCGCCGGCAGCGCGGCTCGTAGTCGGCGGCCCCGCCCACGAAGAGCTGGCCCTCGGTGCCGACGAGCCGCTGCGAGCGGCACGCGGCAGCGCCGCAGCGGGTGCAGACCGCATGCAGCTTGGTGACGTACTCGGCGATGCTCATGAGCGCCGCCATCGGTCCGAAGGGCTGGCCGCGGAAGTCCTGATCGAGCCCGGCGCAGATCACGCGAATGCCGGCGTTGGCGAGGCGCTCTGCGACGGCGATGACGCCTTCGTCGAAGAACTGCGCCTCGTCGATGCCGACGACCTGAGCGATGCCCAGGCCCGCCTGCTCGACGAAGGACATGATCTCGGCGGAGCCGGTGACGGCCGTGGCCTCGGCCTTGAGGCCCTCGTGGCTGACCACCTTCACGTCGTCGTAGCGGTTGTCGATGCGCGGCTTGAAGAGCAGCACGCGCTGCTTGGCGAAGTGCGCGCGCTTCACGCGACGGAGAAGCTCCTCCGTCTTGCCGCTGAACATCGAGCCGCAAACGACCTCGATGCAGCCGCGGCGCTCGTGCGCTGACGCAGCGCGCAACCCGAACGAGAGGTGCTCCCCGTGCTGAGACATCGCCAACCGCCGCATACTCGGCGCTCGGGTCGACAACAAGAGAGGGCGGCGGCAGCCGCGGTCGAGGTCGGAGGTCGTCGGCGGCGAATCCCAGAAAAACGAAGTGATTACAGGGGCATGGCGGCAATCGTAAGCATGCTCATCGATGACCGGGACGCTTGTGGGCGATACGCGGAGGGGGGCCGCCGCCCTGCTACTGCGGGGCAAGGCCGAGGACGAATGCGGAAACGGGCGCAACGAAAAGCGAAGCCCGGCGGTCCGAGCTCTGCTTTCCGCTGCGCCCTCTCGCGCCGCCCGTAGACGCCGAAGGAAGGAATGCTAGATTGGTCACTGTGGAAGTTGTGCTCCGCAAGCTCGGGAAGGGTTCGCGCGCCGTCGCGGGACGCCTCGTGCGGGCTCCTCGAAAGGGCTCGGTCGTCGTGATCGAGTTCCCCGACGGGATGCACGAATACGTCACGACGCCGGTGAAGCGCGTGCTCCGGCTCGCCGGTCGCGAGGTCTTCTACATCGAGACGATCAACAGCCGTTATCGCCTCGAAGTCCGCAGCCGCGAAGACGCTGTTGCGGAATCTGCGGGCTGAGAAACGCCTGCCGCCTTGACGACGACGCGGAAACGGCGTTGTCTGCGCGGCCATGGGTAAGTTCGACCGCCGCAAGTCGCAGAAAATGACCCGCCGTAAGGGCCAGGCAAAAAAGAAGGCGCGCCTCAAGCGTCTCCGCGCCGTGAACGCGCCGAAGACGACCGTGAAGAAGAAGACGGCGGCGAAGAAGTCCTCGCCGCCGAAGCCGTCCGCTTCGCCGGGCTGAATCCGCGCTCAGCGGTTGCGGAGCCCGCCGACCGGCGCGTCCTCGCCGAGCCCGATCGAGGCCGGCGGAGGAGGCGGGGCTGCGAGCTGCGGCTGCGCAGCCGGGGCAGGAGCATCGGCGCCGCCGCCTCCCAGGTAGATCGTCGGGAACTGCGAGCGCTTCGGCGCTTCGGTGACGGCGGTCACGGGAACCGGCGGCTCGCCGAGCAGGCCGAGGTCGCCGTCGAGACGCTGCTCCTCGGTGAGCTTCCAGTCGCCCTTCGCGTCGGAGTGCCACTTCTGCTTGAGCGTTGTGACGCGCAGGTCGCCCTCGTTGGCGCGGTACCACGCGATCTTCACGCAGGTCTCGGCGTCGTCCTCGCCCTTCATCTTGAGCCCGGTCATGTCGTAGTCGGCGATGCGAACGCTGCCGCCCCAAGCCCGGCGCCGGTCGAAGAACTGATCGCGCGCCTTGGGCGATACGCGCTCGGCCGCGAGCTCCATGCGTCCGAAGCGCGCGTTGAGGTTCAGCTCGAGCGCTGCCTCCTGCGCCATCGCTGGCTTCGATTGCCCGACCAGACCACAGGCCATGGTGGAAGCGGCGAGCAGAGACACGGCGAGCACGAGGCGCATGCGCATGCTGCGACCGTACGCATGGTGCCCGGCGGAGGGCCAAGTTCGCGGCGTACTTTTCTCGCGCTCAGTAGGGGACCGCGGCCACGAAGTAGATCTTGTCGATGCCGCCGCTTGCTAGCCCGCGGGCGTAGCCGAGCCGGAACGTGAAGCTCGCGATGTAGCCGAGCGTGCTGTCGAACCAGAGCTCGGCGCCTGTCCCGGTCTTGAACTGCGCGGTGTCGAGGAGGTCGAACGCGCTGCCGTAGTCGAGGAAGACCGCGCCGCTGATGCGGTTGAGGAAGATGGGAAGTGTCGACGGTCCGCGATCGACGTTCACGATCGGAAAGCGGTACTCGACGTTTCCGAGCGCGTAGCTGCGGCCGGCCTCGATGACCGACGGATAGCCGCGCAGCGTGATGCCGCCCTG